>JBEGRN010000025.1:0-12428 GCA_041180425.1 Verrucomicrobiota bacterium | reverse complement strand
TACTTCGGCATGGACCGCTGGACCGAGGAGCGCCCCAACCCGCGCAGCAAGGTCGACTCCTCCAAGGGCGAATCCATCGCCTCCCTGCTCCGCGAGCTCGACGCCATCCCCGGCGACTACTGGATCCGCCTGCTCTACACGCACCCGGCCCACTGGAGCGACGAGCTCATCGAGACCATCGCCCAGTCCAAGCACGTCGCCCGCTACGTCGACATCCCGCTGCAGCACATCTCGAGCAAGATGCTCACCGCCATGCAGCGCGAGACCAGCGGCGATTACATCCGCGACCTCATCCGCCGCATGCGCGTCGGGGCTCCGGACATGGCCATCCGCACGACCTTCATCGTCGGCTTCCCGGGCGAGACCGAAGAAGACTTCCAGGAACTCCTGGCCTTCCTCGAATCCACCCGTTTCGACCGCGTCGGCATCTTCAAGTATTCCAAGGAAGAAGGCACCAAGGCCGCCAAGATGGAGGGCCACCTCTCCGACGCCGTGAAGGCTGACCGCTATGACCGCGCGATGACCTTGCTCCAGCGCCTATCGAAGGAACGCGGCGAACGCTTCATCGGCCGTAAGCTCCGTGTCCTCGTCGAGAGCCCTGGGGTCGGACGCAGCGAAGGCGACGCCATGGATATCGACGGCATCGTCAAGGTGCCGAAGAAACTGGCCGTGGGCGAGTTCGCCGACGTCACGGTGACCGGCGCCGAGGCCTACGACCTGATCGCCAAGTAGGTCAGGCTTCCTGCTCGCGCTCGGGGGCGACTTCGGCCGCGGCTTCGGCGGCGGGCGAATCGCTGAGGCGGATGAGCGCGTCCAGCGACGAGAAATGGCGCGTCCAATCCGTCATGTCGGGGATGTCGCCGACGACCGCCGAGAAGAGCTCGCGCTTCTCCTGCTTGAGCTCTTCGATGCGCTCCTCGACCGTCCCCGGGGCGATCATGCGGTAAATGAGCACGGGGTTCTTCTGGCCGATGCGGTGGACGCGGTCGACGGCCTGGGCCTCGACGGCCGGGTTCCACCACGGATCGAGCAAGAAGACGTACTCGGCGGTGTTGAGCGTGATGCCCGTGCCGCCGGCCTTGAGGGACGCCAAGAACAAGGCCGAGCCCTTGGTTTCCTTGAATTGCTCGACCGGCGCGGACCGGTCCTTCGTCTCGCCCGTCAGCTCGAAGATAGGCAGGTTCGGCAGGTCGCGCGCCAAGGCCTTCTTGACGCGCTCGATGAGCGACACGAACTGCGAGAAGACGACGGCCTTCGACCCGTTCGCCGCCACCTCGGCCAGCTTCGACACCAACATGGTGATCTTGCCGGAGTGCGCGCTCGGGCAGCCCGAGTTCTCGGGCAGGAGCCCCGGGTCGCAGCACACCTGACGCAAACGCATCAATAACGTCAGGACCGACGTGGCATCGCGCGACAACAGGCTGGCGAGTTCGCCCGACAGCCCGCTGCCCTGCGTCAGGTGCTGGTACAAGGCGCGCTGCTCGTGGGTCAACGGACAAGGCAGCACGACCTCCATCTTGGGCGGGATGTCGGCGGCGACATGGCGCTTGAGGCGACGGAGGATGAACGGCGAGACTTGGCGGCGGACCTTGACGAGGGCGGCGGACGGATCCCGCAACATGATGCGCTCGAAGTTGGCGCGTTTGCCGAGCAGGCCGGGCATCAGGAAACGGAAGAGCGTCCAAAGGTCCGTCGGACGGTTCTCCAGCGGCGTGCCCGTGATGGCGATGCGGTGCTCGGCTTGGACCGCCAAACAGGTTTGCGTGGTCTTGGACTCCGGGTTCTTGATCGCCTGGGCTTCGTCCAAGATGGCATAGCCGAACTTCGTCTTCTCCAGCAGGCTGGCGTGACGCCGGAGCTGGGTGTAGCTGGCGATCCAGAGCTTCGCTTCCGGGTGCTTGGCGAAGTCGTCATCCGCGGTCAGCACCGAAGCCGCGAGTTCCGGATGGAAGCGCTTGATCTCGCCGAGCCAAACCGGGATGACGCTGGCCGGACACACGATCAGCGAGCGCTCGCCGGCGGGACGCGAGGCCAAGAGGGCCAAGACCTGCACGGTCTTGCCGAGGCCCATCTCGTCGGCCAGCAACGGATGCGCCCCGAGGTCGCACAGCCGGCCGAGCCAGGTGACGCCCTTGGCTTGATAGGGCCGCAGATGCGTCGGCAGGTTATCGGGCGGGACGGGTTCCTGCAGCAATTGGTCCTTCCAGGCGCGCAGCTCGTCGTTGAGCTTCAACGCGCCGACGGCGGCATGGTCGAAGAGGGACAACAGCAGGTAGCGCGGGACTTCCCCCTCCTTGGCCTTCCAGTCTTCCGAGAAATCCGCCACGGCGGCGTTGTAGGCGACCACGCCTTTGCCCGGCAGGATGACCGGCCGCCCCCCGGCCTTGAGCAGGAGCTTCTGCTCATGGGTCTGAAGCTGGTGGCTACCGGCCTTGAGGCGCCAGTTCAGGCGGAAGGATTTCCCGTCGGCGCCGGATTCGGCTTCGGCATCCACGGCGACCTGTAGCTGCTCGTTGCGGAAGATGTTCAGCGCCTCCTCCCCCTGCAGCTTGAAGCGCTTGCGCCATTCGTTCAGTTCCTCGCGGACAAAGCGTTCGATGCGCCCGATGTTATCCATCGCCCAGGTGCCGGCGGTCTTGCTGTAGGTATAGCCAGCGCGGTGCGCCACCGTGCTGAAACGGAAGAGCGTCTGGCGCTGCTCGTCCGACAACTCGTCGCCCGGAATCGAGCCAGGCCCAAAACAATTCCAAGCATGTCCGCCGCGACCGACCCAAGCGGCCGAGGCCGTCAAGCCTTCGGAGGTCAGGTCGAAAGACACCTGCAGCTTGAGCGCGGTACGTCCGCCGGTGTCCTTGGGTTCGGGTTTAACCACCGGCGCCACCGCCGTCACGGGAGCGGTATCGTCGATGGCCTTGATCTCGTCGGCCAGCAGTTCCTCGACCTCGTACATCGTGGCGACCGCGAACGGGGCGCCATTTTCTTCCTCGGGCAAAGACGTGCGCCACTCGATCGCGCCATCGCGCAACTCGATCACGGCGCGAACCGTCTGGGCCTCGGTCTTCGTCACGCCCTCGGCTGCCGTGGGCTTAAGTTCGAGCGTCCTGACCAACCCCTCGGTGTACAACCGACGTCCCTCCTCGAGGTCTGCCGTCTTGAAGACACCTTCCCAGTCCTCCGGAAGGTTCCCGAACCAACGTTCGAGGGCTTCCGTGGAATAGGAGCGGTTTGCCGGTCTTGGGGTAGACATCGACGTTTTGTGATTAAACCTCGCCATTTAAGCCGATGCAACGCCCAAAGTCCTGTTTTTTAGGTGGGGTCTGGGCTTGTTTCAGCAGGTCCGAACCGTTTACTCAAAGGCTCACTTTATCTGTAACTTAAATGAAACATCTGAGTGTTGGATCACGCTGGAATGCCGACTTGGTGGCCGAGTACCACGAGCGCTGGAAACAAGACCCCCAAGCGGTCGATGCCGATTGGCGCGCCTTCTTCGAGGGCTTTGAGTTAGGCCTCTCGCTTCCGCCCAAGCCCGCCAAAGGTGCCGCCGCCGGTTCCTCGGTCGATGCCGCCGGCCAAGCGAAGGTTTTTGCCGCGATCCATGCTTACCGGACCCTGGCCCACCTGCAGGCCAAGACGAATCCGTTGGCTGACCCGACCCCCTACTTCGAGCTAACCGACAAGGCTCTGGGCCTGGATACCCTGCCCGCCACCCAGACTTTCTATACGGCTGACTTCCTCGGTGGCCAAATGCTGCCGCTGTCCGAGATCCTCGCGAAGCTCAAGGCCACCTATTGCGGTCCGATCGGCGTCGAGTACACGCACATCCAGGATGGCGCCCGTCGACGCTGGCTGCAGGAACGCATCGAAGCCTGCGGCCTCCGTCCGGCCTACGACGCCGCGGCCCGCCGCAGCTTCCTCCGCGCCATCGTCCAAGCCGAGCAGTTCGAACGCTTCCTGCACAAGACCTTTGTCGGCGCGAAGCGCTTCTCGGTCGAAGGGGGCGAGACCCTGCTGGTCGCCTTGGAACGCCTCATCAGCCGCGCCCCTGGCCTCGGCATCAGCGACATCGTCATCGGCATGGCCCACCGCGGCCGCCTCAACGTCCTCGTCAACACCTGCGGCAAGAAGCCGGAATACCTCTTCGAAGGTTTTTCCGAAAACCACATTCCCGACACGAGCACAGGCGACGGCGACGTGAAGTATCACCTCGGCTACGAAGGTGAACGCACGGTCGATGGCAAGAAGGTCGCCATCACCCTGGCCTACAACCCGAGCCACCTCGAGGCCGTGAACCCCGTCGTCCTCGGCCGCGCCCGCGCGCGCGTTGACCTGCAGAACGACGGCAAGCGTTCCACCGCCCTGCCCGTCCTCATCCACGGCGACTCGGCCTTCGCCGGCCAAGGCATCGTGATGGAGACCTTCAACCTCTCGAACGTCAAAGGCTACACCGTCGGTGGCACCGTCCACATCGTCACGAACAATCAGGTCGGCTTCACCACCGGCCCCGAGGAAGCCCGCAGCGGCCGTCATTGCACCGAAATCGCCAAGTTCGTCGAAGCCCCGATCTTCCACGTCAACGGCGACGATCCCGATGCCGTCGTCCTGGCGACCGAGATCGCCCTGGAGTACCGCCAGCAATTCGCCGCCGACGCCGTCGTGGACATCGTCTGCTACCGCCGCTACGGCCACAACGAGACCGACGAGCCCGCCTTCACGCAGCCCGTCCTCTATCGCACCATCTCCAACCATCCCAGCGTTGCCGAGCTCTATGCTTCGCGCCTGACCACGTCGGGTTCCGCTCCTGACGGCGAACTCGCCGCGCTGCGCACCGAATTCGAAGTGCTCCTCAACGCCGCGCAAGACCGCGCCAAGGCCGCCATCGCCCAGGAACTCGCCGAGCGCGAGAAGACCCCGGCGACGGTCCGTCCGTTCCAGTCTCCTTACGACGCCAAGGTCGACACCACCGTCCCCGAAGCCTTGCTCCAAAAGGTCGCCCCGGCCCTCTGGACCATGCCGCCCGACTTCGCTCCGAACCCCAAGATCAAGCGTCTGCTCGACGCCAAGGCCGAAGCGTTCAAGTCCGGCGCGAACTTCGACTGGAGCCTTGGCGAAGGCCTCGCCTTTGCCTCGCTGCTCGCCGAGGGCTACCCGATTCGCATCTCCGGCCAGGATTGCGAACGCGGCACCTTCTCGCACCGCCACGCCGTCTTGCACGACCCGTCGAACGACGCCGAATATTGCCCGCTCAACGCCGTCAGCGGCGGCGAATCCATCGAGCTCGTGAACTCCACGCTGTCCGAGTACGCCGTCCTGGGCTTCGATTACGGCTACTCGCTCGAAGCCCCTGACTCCTTGGTCATCTGGGAAGCGCAGTTCGGCGACTTCGCCAACGGTGCGCAGATCATGATCGACCAGTTCATCGCCTCGTCCGAGTCCAAGTGGGGCCAGACGAGCGGCCTGGTGATGCTCCTGCCGCATGGTTTCGAGGGCCAAGGCCCTGAGCACTCTTCGGCCCGCCTGGAACGCTTCCTCCAGCTCTGCGCGGAGAACAACCTGCAGGTCGTCCAACCGTCCACCCCGGCCCAGCTCTTCCACGCGCTGCGCCGTCAGGTCAAGGCCGAGCACCGCAAGCCGCTCGTGGTCATGACCCCGAAGAGCCTGCTCCGCCACAAGGCCTGCGTGAGCTCGCTGCGGGAACTCACCCAAGGCGGCTTCGAAGCCTGCTTGGCCGACCCGACGCCGGCCGCGAAGACCGAACGCCTCGTCCTTTGCTCCGGCAAGGTCTTCTACGAACTCGACGCCGAACGCGCCGCGCGTAAGGACACCGCCACTACGATTGTACGCCTCGAGCAGTTCTACCCCTTTGACGCCGCCGCGCTCAAGAAGCTCCACGCCCTCTATGGTTCCCCGGCCAAGATCGTCTGGGTCCAAGACGAGCCCCAGAACATGGCTGGCTGGTCCTTCGTCGCCCCTATGATCGAGTCGGCCCTCGGCCGGCGTCCGGTCTACGCGGGCCGCGACAGCGCTGCTTCCCCGGCGGTCGGTGCCCTCTCGGTCCACAAGGTCGAGCAGGCGGACGTCATCCGCCAGGCCTTTAACGCCTAATTTCAGTCATTAGGTAGGCGTTGCTAGGAGCTTTTACCGTCTTCTACCCCTCAAAGGAGGGGAAGAAGGCGATTAAAGGCATATTTCCCCGTTGAAACGGGGACGGGGGGCTTCCAAAGTCCACCACTCACTTTTCATGGCTGTCGAAGTCAAAATCCCCCCCATGGGAGAATCCATCACCGGAGGTCTCCTTGCATCTTGGACCGTTAAGAGCGGCGACGCTGTCCGCAAAGGTCAGCCGTTGTTCTCCTACGAGACCGATAAGGTCACCTCTGAAGGGACGGCCGAAGTCGATGGCTGCATCACCATCTCCGTGCCGGCCGGCACCGAAGTCTTGGTAGGGCAAGTAATTGCGACGATTGAAGCCGGGGCTGCCGGTGCGGCTCCGACCCCGGCCGCGGCTCCGGCCGCTGCCGCGAAATCGGAATCCGCTCAGGCTGCACCAGCCCCGGCGCCTGCGCCTAAGGCTGCCCCTGTGTTGGCCAAGTCTGGCGCCGCCGCCGAGATCTCTCCCGCTGTGCGCCGCATCGCCGCCGAGACCGGCCTTAACCCCGCTTCCATCCAGGGCACCGGCAAAGCCGGCCGTGTGACCAAGGGCGACATGCTGGCGGCCCTCGACGGCAAGACCCCGATCATGGCCGTGGCCCCCACTGCGGCGGCCCCGACTACTGTGGCCGCGCCCGCCGCCCCCGTGGCCATCCCGTCCCGCGAAGGCCGCACGACCCGCAAGCGCATGTCGCCGCTGCGCCGCAAGATCGCCGAACGTCTCGTCCAGGCCAAGTCCGAGACCGCGATGCTCACGACCTTCAACGAGGTCAACATGGCTCCGGTCATGGAATTGCGCAAACGCCACGGCGAAGAATTCCTCAAGAAATACGGGGTCAAACTCGGCTTCATGTCTTTCTTCGTGAAGGCCGCGGTGCAGGCCCTCAAGGACGTCCGTGCGGTCAACGCCCAGCTCGACGGCGAAGACATCGTCGAAAACAACTTCTATGACATCGGCGTGGCCGTCGGCACCGACAAGGGCTTGATGGTCCCCGTCGTGCGCGACTGCGACGAGCTCAGCTTCGCGGGCATCGAGAAGGCGATCACCGACTTCGGCAAGCGGGCCCGCGACGGCAAGATCCAGCTGCCCGAACTTCAAGGCGGCGTCTTCACCATCTCCAACGGCGGCATCTACGGCTCCATGCTCTCGACGCCGATCCTCAACCACCCGCAGGCGGCCATCATGGGCCTCCACAACATCGTCGAGCGCCCGGTCGCCGAAAACGGCCAGGTCGTCATCCGCCCGATCATGTACCTCGCCCTTTCGTACGACCACCGCATCATCGACGGCAAGGAAGCCGTGACGTTCCTGGTCAAGGTGCGCCAGTACATCGAAGAGCCCCACACCCTGCTCTTCGGAGCCTAATCCCTTTTCCTACACCTCAATGTCTCAACTCGATCTCGTTGTCATCGGTTCCGGCCCCGGCGGTTATGTCGCCGCTATCAAGGCCGCCCAGCTCGGCCTGAAGGTGGCCCTCGTCGAAAAGGACCCTGTCCTCGGCGGCACCTGCCTTAACGTCGGCTGCATCCCCTCCAAGGCCCTGCTCCACTCGACGGAAGTCTTCCATCAGGTCGCCCACGGCAAGAAGCACGGCCTCGTCGGCGGCGAGAAGGTCACCTTCGACGTGACCGCCATGATGACCAACAAGGAGAAGGTCGTCGCCCAGCTCAACCAAGGCGTGAAGTTCCTCGTGTCCAAGCGCGGCATCGAGATCGTCCAAGGCCTCGGTCGCCTCGACAAGCAACCGGGCAAGGTGCTCGTCCGCAGCACCGCCGGCGAACGCACCCTCGAGACCAAGAACATCATCATCGCGACGGGCTCCTCCATCGTCGAACTGCCCTTCATGAAGTTCGACGGCGAGACCGTCATCTCGTCCGACCACGGCATCGCCCTCAAGAACGTCCCCGAGAAGATGGTCGTCGTCGGTTCCGGCGCGATCGGCTTGGAGCTCGGCTCAGTCTGGGCCCGCCTCGGCGCCCAGGTCACCGTCGTGGAAATGCTGCCCTCCATCGGTGGCCCGGCCTACGACGCCGACGTCGCCAAGGTCGCCCAGCAGGCGTTCGAGAAGCAAGGCATCAAGTTCGAGCTCGGCGCGAAGGTCACCGGCGTCAAGAAAAGCGCGGCTGGCACGGCCCTCACGGCTGAGCGCGACGGCAAGCCCCTCGAATTCCCGGCCGACAAGATCCTCGTCGCCGTCGGCCGCAAGGCCAACACCCAGGGCCTCGGCGCGCAGGAAGCCGGCCTCAAGCTCGATGAGCGTGGCCGCATCGTCATCGACGACCACTTCCGCACCAACCTGCCGGGCGTCTACGCCATCGGCGACGTCGTCGCTGGCCCGATGCTCGCGCACAAGGCCGAAGAAGAAGGCGTGGCCGCGGCGGAAATCATCGCCGGCAAGGCTGGCCACGTGAACTACAACATCATCCCTGGCGTCATCTACACCGACCCTGAAATCGCCGGCGTCGGCATGCTTGAGTCGGACGCCAAGGCCAAGAACATCGAAGTCAAGGTCGGCAAGTTCCAGCTCGCCGGCAATGGCCGCGCCATCGCCACCGATGCGACCACCGGTTTCGTCAAGGTGATCGCCGACGCGAAGACCGACAAGGTACTCGGCGTGCAGATCGTGGCCCGCGGTGGTTCCGAGATGATCGCGGCCGCCTGCGCGCACATGGAATACGGCGCCAGCGCCGAAGACATCGCCCGCACCTGCTTCGCTCACCCGACCATCAGCGAATCCTTCAAGGAAGCGGCGATGGCCGTGTCCAAGTCGAGCATCCACTCGCTGTAAGCAAGGCCTGCAGGCTTAACGAACGAAAGGGTGCAATACGCACCCTTTCTTGTTTTAGACTTTGTTTCCGTCATTAAGTCGGCGGGCACCAACCTATGCCCGCTTTAGGGGGCTTAAAAATCAAAAGGGGCTAGGCTGACCACGGCACACGGGGAACCAGACTGCCGTTGCTTCCTTCCGGACCTGGCGGGGTTCGTCGGCACCCATTGCATGGGGCCTAGCTTGCTTCTTTGATGGGCGACCCATTCGGTCTTTTCAACCCCCAAGTTCCACTCTAATCATCCCCTTTCCCGATGGCCGAAATTCCCAAGTCCTACGACCCCCAAGGGGTCGAACAACAATGGTATGACCGCTGGGTCGCCGCCGGCTGCTTCGCCGGCAAGGTCGATCCGACCCGCGAGTCGTTCGCGGTCATGATCCCGCCGCCCAACGTCACCGGCGTGCTGCACATGGGCCACCTGCTCAACAACACACTGCAAGACATCATGGTGCGCCGTGCCCGTCAGGAAGGCAAATCAGCCCTTTGGTTGCCCGGCACCGACCATGCGGGCATCGCCACGCAATCCCGCGTGGAGAAGGACCTACGCCAGAACCACGGCAAGACCCGCCATGACCTCGGCCGCGACAAGTTCATCGAGGTCGCTTCCGAGTGGCGCGACAAGCACGGCGGCATCATCCTGAACCAGCTCCGCAAGCTCGGCGCTTCCTGCGACTGGGACCGCAAGGTGCACACGCTGGATGCCGGCTACTCGCAAGCCGTGCTCCAGGCTTTCGTCACGTTGTACGAACGTGGTTACGTCTACCGCGGCAAGCGCATGGTCAACTGGTGCCCGGTCTCGCAGACCGGCCTGTCCGACGAAGAAGTGATCATGAAGCCCTCGAAGGGCTCGCTCTTCAAGATGCGCTACGAGGTCGTGGAGCACCCCGGCACGTTCCTGGAGATTTCGACGACTCGCCCCGAAACCATCCCCGGCGACACCGGCGTGGCCGTGCACCCGGATGACGAGCGCTACCAGCACCTCATCGGCAAGCATGTCTGGCGCCCCTTCCCGCGCGCCCAGATCAAGATCGTCGGCGACACCGCCGTCGAACGCGCCTTCGGCACGGGTGTGCTCAAGGTGACGCCAGCCCACGACCGCACTGACTTCGACATCGGCAAGCGCCATGGCCTCCCGGTGCTCGATGTGATGAACCCCGACGGCACCATGAACGCCGAGGCCGGCCCCCTGGCTGGCCTGGAACGCTTCAAGGCGCGCGACGCGGCGGCCAAGCTGCTCGAAGAGCTCGGCGCCCTCGTCAAGATCGAGCCCTACGAGAACACCGTCGGTTACTCGGAACGCGCCGATGTGCCCATCGAGCCGCGCTTGAGCGAACAGTGGTTCATCCATTACCCGAAGATCGAAGAAGCCAAGCGCGCGGTGACCGCGGGGATCATCAAGTTCCATCCCGAGCGCTGGACCAAGACTTACCTACACTGGCTGGAGAACATCCAGGACTGGTGCGTCAGCCGCCAACTCTGGTGGGGCCACCGCATCCCGGTCTGGTACCGCAAGGGCGCCGACCGGAACGACGCCGCCAACCGCCACGTCTCCCTCACCCCGCCGACTGACCCGCAGAACTGGGAGCAGGATCCCGATGTGCTCGACACCTGGGCTTCGTCGTGGCTCTGGTGCCTCGCGACCATTGGCTGGCGCAAGCCCGGCGAGACGACTCCCGAGCTCCAGCACTGGTACCCGACCGGCGCCTTGGCGACCGGACCCGACATCATCTTCTTGTGGGTCGCGCGCATGATCATCGCGGGCCTCGAGCTGCACGGCCCCGAAAAGAAGACGCTCACCGACGACGAGATCCGCCAGCGGATCCCGTTCAAGCGCGTCTACTTCAACGGCATCATCCGCGACAAGCAGGGTCGCAAGATGTCCAAGTCCTTGGGCAACTCGCCGGAACCCCTCGACCTCATCGCCAAGTTCGGCGCCGATGGCCTGCGCTTCGGCCTCCTCACGATCGCGCCCAAAGGCCAGGACATCCTCTTTGACGAAGACCGCGTCTCCCAAGGCCGCAACTTCTGCAACAAGCTCTGGAATGCCTCGCGCTTCCGCCAGATGTCCGGGCCGATGTTCGACAACGGTTCGTTGGCGGCCATCGCCTCACGCCTCAAGCCTGCGCAGCTCGATGACGACGACTTCGCCATCCTGCATGGCTTGGCTGAGCTCACCGATGCGACGACCCAACGCCTCGACGAACACGAGTTCACGGCCTACTCGCAAGGCCTGTATTCCTTCTTCTGGGGCGACTTCTGCGACTGGTACGTCGAAGCCTCCAAGTCACGCTTGGCCGACCCGGCCCTGCGCGACACTTGCCTCGCCGTCCAGGACCTCGTCCTCCGCCAGTTCCTGCTGCTGCTCCACCCGATCGCCCCGTTCATCTCCGAGGAGCTCTGGCACCTCTTGGGCTACGGCGCCGAGCAGGACTTCATCCAGAACCATGGCACGGGCTCCGGCGGCGACCTGCTCCGCGTCCTCCGCGAGCATGGGGTGAAAATGATGGCCTCCAAGGTTGCCGATGTCGGCCTGCTGCGTGAGTTTGTCGCCACCGTCCGCGCCATGAAGTCCCAGGCCAACCAAGCGAACAAGCGCGACAGCGTCGTCACGCTCATCGCCAAGGACGCCACGGCCAAGGCCTTGCTGGAACATAACCGCGACAAGGTCAGCCGCCTCGCAGGCTTGGCGGAAATGCATTTCGCAACCGATGCCGGCGGCCGCCCGGGCACCGTCACTTCAGTCGGGGTCGTCCTGCTGGAAGTCGGCGACAACCTGGACGTCGGCGCCGAAAAGGCCCGCCTCACCAAGGAAATCGAAAAGATCGAGAAAGCCGTCGCGGCCGGCGAAGCCAAGCTGTCGAACGAGACATTCGTCTCCAAGGCTCCGCCGCAGATCCTCGAAGGCGCCCGCAAACAACTCCAAGAAGCCAAGGCCAAGCGCGATGAACTCGCGCGCATGCTCGCTTCCCTCGGTTGATGGCCAAGGTCATCGTCCATCCCGACAAAGCTGCGGCCGCCAAGGCCGTGGCCGCTGTCATCCGCGACCTCATCGTCGCCAAGGCTAAGGTCGGCCAGACTGCGGTCCTCGGCCTGGCCACCGGGTCCACACCGTTGCCGCTTTACGCCGAGCTCATCCGCCTCCATCGCGAGGAAGGGCTGAGCTTCCGCAATGTCGTCAGCTTCAACCTCGACGAGTACGAAGGCCTCTCCGGCGACCATCCGCAGTCGTACCGCTACTTCATGGAGCAGAACCTGTTTCGCTCCATCGACATCCCCGCCGAGAACACGCACGTCCCTGCTGGCGTGAGCGCAGACGCGACTCGCACCTGCGCCGAGTACGAGGCTGCCATCCGCGCCGCGGGCGGGATCGACCTGCAGGTTCTGGGCATCGGCCGCACCGGCCATATCGGCTTCAACGAACCGCCGTCGGCCCTCGATTCCCGCACCCGCCG
>JBEGRN010000024.1:0-23887 GCA_041180425.1 Verrucomicrobiota bacterium | reverse complement strand
GTCGCCGACTCCTGCATCTGCGTGGGCGTCGTCATCTACCTCTTCATGTCCTACCGGCAGGATTACCTGCGCCGGGAAGCCATCGCCTCGCACGCGGGCGAGGACCACCCGCGCGGCTAGCATGGACGCCGTGCGCTTCGATGTGGCGGCGCATCCAGGCGCCCAGGCGTACAGGCTGCTCGCCGGGCTCGTCGTCCCGCGGCCCATCGCCTTGGTCACGACGGTCGACGCCCAAGGCGTCGTCAACGCGGCGCCTTTCTCGTTCTTCAACGTCATGGGCACGGAGCCCCCGTTGGCGGTGTTGGCTCCGGGCGACCGCGACGACGGCACCCCGAAGGACACGGCGGCCAACCTCTTGGCCAACGGCGAATGCGTGATTCATCTCTGCGACGAGCCGATGGCCGACCAGATGGTGGCCTGCGCACGCGCCTTGCCGCCCGGCGTCAGCGAAGTCGCCCGCGAACGCATGGCGACGCGTCCCGCCGAGCGGGTCCGTCCGCCCATCCTGAGCGATTGTCCGGTCGCCTTGGAATGCCGCGTGCTCGATGTCCGGATGTATGGCGAGAACCGCGTCGTGGTGGTCGAGATCCTCTTGGCCCATGTACGCGCGGGCATCGCCGACCCCGAGACTTGGCGGGTGGACTACGCGGCCTATGCGCCGATCGGGCGCATGCACAGCCCGGATGGCTATGTCCGCACGCGGGACATCTTCCGCAAGGACTTCCCGCGCGCTTAGGCCGACTTGCCGAGCCGCTTCACCACGGTCGCGAAATCGTCCGGCAGCGGCGCCGTCAGGTCGACCGGCGTGCCGGCCACGTTGCCTTGGATGCGGCCGAGATGGAGCAGCAGGCAACGGTGCAGCGGCTTGTCCTCGCCTTTGTTGAGGCGGCCGCGGCGCGTCGTGTCGGTGAGCGTGACGCGGCCGGAGCGGGCGTATTCGAGTTCGCCGGCGATGCGGAGTCCGCATTCGTTGGCATGGGCGCGGATCTGGTCGCGCCGCGGGAAGCGCGTGGTGGCCGTCCAGCGCCGCCAGCGGTTGTAGATCTCGCCGCCGTGGAACGTCGTCTCGGCCTGCTTGCCGAGGCGATGGGACACGAAGGCGCGGCCACGGGCATCGTCCATGCCGAGGGGCAGGTCGCACAGCCCGCCTTCGGGCGGCGCTTCTTCCGTGCGCGCGATGAAGTCGTAGGTGAAGTTCAGCTGGAAGGAGCCGATGGCGTCGCGCCACGCCGCGAGGGCGCTGGTGCGGTCGGCTAGGACAAGCAGGCCGGAGACCTGGGGTTCGGGGCCGAAGGCCACGGCGGGTTCCTTGAGCCCGAGCCGGACCATCTCCGGCTTCTCAAGCTGGAGCTGCACGCGCAGTTCGCCGACCAAGTGGGCGGCGTTTTCCTGCCACGGATGGTCGTCGCTTGGGACGTTCACCGGCTTGTTGAGCGCGACCCAACCAGGCCCGTGCGCGAGGACGTCGAGCCGCAGGGGGGCTTCGCCGAAGACGCCGGACGGGAAGCCGATCGAGGAAGGGAACGCGCTCATCCTAAAACAAAAAACCCCGGCGTCTCAGACGGCGGGGTTGTGGAGAGGCCCGGAAGGCATCTCTTACTTCTTGGCGGCAGCCAGCTTCTTCGCGAGGCGAGCCTTGATGCGGTTCGCCTTGTTGCGATGGATGACGCCCGACTTGGCGGCCTTGTCGGCGGCGGAGGCCACGGCGGCAGGGTTGGCGGAGGCGGCGCCGGCGACGAAGCCCTTCACGAGGGTCTTGAGGCGGGTGCGGACGATCTTGTTGCGGGCGGCGCGAGCAGCGGTCTGGCGGATGCTCTTCTGGTTAGCTTTGATGTTGGCCATGTGTGTCAGTAGGGAAGCCGTGGGCAGCCCTCGGAGTCAACGCGGATTTAAGGATTTCGCCCCCGGAGCCGGGGGCGTCGTCCAAATTGTCCTGCTGGTGGAAGGGGTGGGATTCGAACCCACGAACAGCGAAGCTGAACGGATTTACAGTCCGCGACCTTTAGCCACTTGGATACCCTTCCGGCCAGTAGGAAGGGCTTATTTGGCAGTCCGAGGCTTCCATGACAAGCGCTTTCCCTCGCTTTTGGCGGTTCAGGCCGCGAAACGCCGAAAGGCCTTCACTCCCCGCCGTTTTTGGCACATTCAAGGGTCATGGAGCCCAGCCCAATCATCGTCCTGATCGATGGCGACTGCGCCCTGTGCAATCGGACGGCCCAATGGTTTGCCGCCCGCGATGCCCGTGGGGCGCTGGTTTTCGCCACGAACACAGGGGAGTCGGCCCGAATCCTCGGCGAGCCCGTCGGCGGTGACCAAGGGACGGTGGTCGTCTGGGTGGGGTCGCGGCGTTTGGTCCGGGCGGAGGCTGTCCGGCGGATGTGGGGCGCCTTGGGCGGAGGTTGGCGGTGCCTGGCTTGGGTGACGGGTGGGGTCCCTGCGGGCTGGGCCGATGCCGTCTATGACTTCGTCGCTCGTCGTCGGCATTGGTTCGGCCGGCCGGCGGCTTGTACGCTCTTGAGCCCGGAGCACCTCGCGGATTAACCTCGGCGCATGAGGACCCTGTCGACCCTGGCCGTCGCGCTGATGCTTGCGGGCTGCGGCGCTTTCAAGACCTACGTGCAGAACGATGCCCAGGCGCAGATGGAGCGCGATAGCGCCGAGCGCCAAGCGCGGCTGAAGGCCGAGGGCAAACTCAACCCCCAGGAACTGGAGGTCGTCTCCAAGCGGATGGGTTGGGTGCAGAAGGATCCCAACGGCCTGCCGGACGCGCTCTCCGTCGAAGAGATGGAGCGCCGCGCCAAAGCGGCCGAGGCGAAGAAGCCTTAGTCCGTCAGGCTTGCAACCCGACTCCGCCGTCCCACGCTGGCCTCGCCCCGATGTTCCTCTACGTCCTCAAGCGGCTGGCCGAAATGATCCCCGTCCTCTTGGTCGTGGTCGTCGCCACCTTCTTCTTGGCGCATGCGGTTCCGGGTGGTCCGTTCGATAAGGAACGCCCGATGCCGGCTGAGGTGAAGAAGCAGGTCGAAGCCTATTACGGCCTCGATCAGCCTCTGTATGTCCAGCTCGGCAACTATATCGGCAACCTCGCGCAGGGCTCCTTGGGGCCTTCGATGAAGTATCCGGGTTGGTCGGTCAACCAGATCATCGGGGCGCGCATCCCCGTCTCTGTGGTCTTGGGGTTGGTCTCCCTGCTCATCGCCATTTTGGTCGGGATCCCCATCGGCGTCATCGCCGCCTCGCGGCCCAATACCTGGTTGGACCGAGTGCCCATGGGCCTGGCCCTCGTCGGCATCTGCGTGCCGTCCTTCGTCTTCGGGCCTTTGCTCGCCTTGGTCTTCTCGCTGCAGCTCGGCTGGTTCCCGCCTTGTGGCTGGGGCTCGGTGACGCACCTCGTGCTGCCCGCGCTGGCCTTGGGTTTGATCACCGCCGCGCCCTTGGCGCGGTTGACCCGTGGCGAGCTCATGGAAGTCTACACCTTGGACTATGTGCGGACTGCGCGGGCGAAGGGCGTCTCGCCCATGCGCGTGCGCTTCGTCCATGCGTTGCGCAACGGCATCCTCCCGGTCGTCACCTACCTCGGGCCGGCCGCCGCCGCCTTGGTCTCCGGCTCCTTCGTCGTCGAATCGCTCTTCGACGTCCCCGGCGTCGGCAAGCTCTTCGTCACCGCGATCATCAACCGCGATGTCCCGGTCATCCTCGGTACGACGCTGCTCTACGCCGTGGCGTTGCTTTGCCTGAACCTCGTGGCTGACCTCGCCAAGGCCGCCCTCGACCCGCGCACCGCGCGCGACCGCCGATGAGCGCCGCCGGTGCGAACGTGCCCGCGCCGACCGAAACCGGTTGGCAACGCTTCCAGCGCGACCGCACGCCGGTCATCGCCCTGTGGTTCCTCGTCGGCATCGCGGCGCTCTGCTTCAGCTCGCCGCTGCTGACGGCCCTGCACCTCCTGCCGGACTACAAGGCGCAGGACCTGGCGCTCGGCCCGGTGCCGCCGGGCGCCGGGCATTGGTTGGGCACGGACCTTTTGGGCCGCGACCTGCTTGCGCGCCTGCTGCAAGGCGGGATGATCTCCCTCTCGGTCGGCCTGATCGCCACCGCCGTCGCCTTGCTGGTCGGCGTGGTCTACGGCGTCGTCGCCGCGGAAATCGGCGGCCGCTTCGAGGACCTCGCCATGCGCGTGGTCGACATCGTGAGCACCTTGCCGCTGACGCTCATCGTCATCCTCTGCACCGTGGTCTTTGGCCAGAACATCTGGATGATCTTCCTGGCCGTGGGGGGCGTGTCTTGGTTGACCATGGCCCGCATCGTCTGCACGAAGACCCGCTCGCTGAAGAACCGGCAGTTCGTCGAGGCCGCCGTCTCGCTGGGGCAGTCGCGTCCCGGCATCGTCTTGCGCCATTACCTGCCCAACCTCTCCGGCACCATCGCGGTCTACGCCACCCTCACGGTCCCCGGCGTCATGCTGCTCGAAGCCTTCGTCAGCTTCCTGGGCCTCGGCGTGAAGTCGCCGATGACCTCGTGGGGCATGATGATCAAGGAAGGCTCGGACGTCATGGAGCAGTGCCCGTGGTTGCTCATCATCCCTTCGGTCGTCTTCGCCGCCACCTTGCTCTCGCTCAGCTACCTCGGCGATGGGTTGCGCGACGCTTTTGACCCGCGCACGGCCAAGAAATAAGATGCCGCTCCGCCGTTACATCGTGATCAAGGCCGACGGTTCGGAAGGCGACGAATTCGAAGTCGACCTGCCGGCGGAGGCTCCTGATTTCACGCAGCACCCCGTGACCAAGGAAGCCTGCCGCCGGGTGCTGAGCACGCCCAGCCTGACGATCCGCTACGGTGAAGGGGCGATGAAGCAGGCGGTGTCCGAGAAACGCCTCGCGCAGGCTGGTTTCCAGAAGCTGGAGAAGAACGGCAACGGCGGGTGGACCAAGGTCAATTAAGCCAGGGCGCTGACCTCCCCAAACGAAACACCCTGCCGTTGGGCAGGGTGTGACGTCGTCAGGGTGGGCGTTTCCGCCGTGTGGAGGGGACTTAGGCCTTCGGGGCAGCGGCGGCGGCAGCGCGCGCACGCTTCACGAGCGACTTCGCGGTGTCGGACGGCTGGGCGCCGAGCTTGACCCAATGGTCGACGCGTTCGACGTTGATCACGAGAGGGGTGGCCTTGCCGCGGGCGGCAGGGTTGTAGTGGCCGAGGACTTCGACGAAGCGACCGTCACGGCGGATGCTCTGTTCGGCGACGACGAGGCGATAGGTCGGCTCGTTCTTGGTACCGAAGCGTTGGAGGCGGATGCGTAGCATAGTGATGAAGAAGTGGGAGGGAGATTCCGGACGTCTGGGCGAGCCAAACGAGGGATGTGCAAAGACGCAGGCGGGGAGGGGGGAGTCAAGCCTGCAGGCGGCGTTTTTCGAAAAAACTTAAGGGGGTGAATGGAGCTTAAAATCACAATAGACAGGCTAAGTGACTTATCCACAGGGGTTTGATTTGCCCGATTGCAGTCGATTGTTGGGCTAGGTGTAGGCACCTAGGTATAAAAAAGCCCCGCAAGCGGGGCTTTTTGTCGGCTCGGGGCGAGCTTACTTGGCTTCGGCGGCAGCCGAAGGGTCGTAGCGCTTTTCCTTAACCTTGGTGGCGGACTTGCCGTGGCGGTCGCGGAGGTAGAAGAGGCGAGCCTTCATGACCTGGGACACGCGCTCGACTTCGATCTTCTCGATGTTCGGGGAGTGGACCGGGAAGGTGCGCTCGACGCCTTCGCCGAAGGAGACGCGGCGGACGGTGAAGGTTTCCTGGACGTTGCCGCCCTTGCGGGAGATCACGATGCCCGTGAAGACCTGGGTGCGCTCTTTGTCGCCTTCGCGGACCTTGGTGGAGACGCGGACGCCATCACCGACCTTGAAGGAGTCGTCACCGCGGCCGGTCTTCAGCTGCGATTGGGTGGCGTATTGGAGGAGGGGATGGTTGCTCATGGCTGGTGTTCTTGGTCTTCCAGTAGGTCGGGCCTGCGGTGCTTTGTCTTCTCGATTTGCTTTGCCCGGCGCCACTTTTCGATTTCGGCGTGGTGTCCTCCTAGGAGGACCGGGGGCACCTCGAGACCATCATAAACAGCGGGTCTGGTGTACTGCGGAAAGGCGAGCAACTTGCCGTTGTAGCTATCCCCAGTCAAGGAGTTTTCCTCGCCGAGGACCCCGGGGATCTGCCGGCCGATGCAATCCACGAGGACGCAGGCGGGGAGGGTGCCGTTGGTCAAAACATAGTCCCCGATGGAGATTTCGCGGGTCACCTTGCGGTCCCGGAACCGTTGGTCGATGCCCTCATAGTGGCCGGAAACGAGGATTAAGTGGCTTTTTTGGGCCAATTCCCGGGCTAAGGGGTTCGTCAGCTGTTCCCCGTCCGGGCAGAGGTAGATGACCTCGCAGTCGGGGGTGGCCAGGGCGTCGACGGCGTCAAACAGGGGCTGGCAGGTCATCAACATGCCCGGGCCGCCCCCATAGGGGATGTCGTCCACCTTCCGGTGCTTGTCCTTGGAATACTGCCGGAGGTCGTGGGCCTTGAACCCGATGGTCCCCTTTTCGATGGCGCGGCCGATGACGGACTCCTGGAGGAAGCCGTCGGCCATAGCCGGGAAGAGGGTGAGGAGGTCGATGCGGATGGCCACGGCGATGTCTGGCCATCCAACGGGAGAAAGCCACCCGAGGGCAAGCCTCGGAAACAGGCTTACTTCTGCTTGCGCAGGTTCATGCGGGTCTCGGGCTCAGCCGGGACCGGCTTGCCGACTTCGTCGACGGGGGAAGTGAAGAGGTAGCGCCAGACGTCTTCCTGCAGCGGCACGCCCTTGGCGTCCTTGGGTGGGTTCTTGCCGACCTGGACGAAGCCGTGGGCTTTGTTGGCGTCGCCCTTGACGTCGTACTTGGTGATCAGGCGGCGCGAGTTGCCGAAGGGGTACTTCGCTTCGTCGGCGTTCACGATCGGACCGAACTTGTTCAGCCCCATGAGCAGCCAGGAGCGCGGGACGGCGTCGCCGACGGCAGGGCTTGCCAGTCGTCGAGCTGGTCGCGCGGGCCGCAGAACATGACGATGCGCGCGCACTTCTGGGCGATGCCGAAGCGAGCCGACGAAGTCGCGCCGTGCGAAGCGCCGGAGACGATGGCCTTCTCCCAGTCGAGCGCCTTGCCGTCCTTGGTGAGGAAGAAGTCCCAGTGGCCTTGCGGGTTGGACTTAGCCAGCGCCTTCACCAGCTGGTACGCCCGTTCCTTCATGCTGTCAGGCACGGGGATGTCGATGGCCTTGGACGCATCGACGCCGGTCAACGCTTCGAGACGGATGTTGCCGAGGTGCTGCGAGTCGTCGAGGGGCTCGGTGTTCAGCTTGCTGAACCATTCGCGGGCGTAGGCGACCTGGATATAGTGCAGCCCGTAGCTGTTGACCTTGTCGGCCAGCGGCTGGCTGTGGCCCATGAGCCAGATCACCAGTTGGCCGCGCGGCGCGACGCGCGTGTCGACGTTCGCGTGTTCGGTGTCGGCCGGCTTGCCGGCGGCCTCGAGCACGAAGCCGACTTCCGGGTGCGACTTGCAACGCGGGTCGATCTCGCTCGCGCGCAGGGTCAGGCTGTAGGCCTGCGGCTTGGGGTCGGTGAACTTCAGCGCAGGCTCGGCCGGGGCGGCGTAGGCGGCGAGGGCCAGGAGGAGGGGCAGCAGGGACTTCATGGGGATGGGACACCCAAGCCCGCTCCCGCGTTCCCTGCAAACCTTCTCCGCGTGGGCCGGGCGCTTACTTGGGCAGCTTGCCGTCCACCTCGTTCAAGGCCAGTTCGACGACTTCCTTCGGCGCCCACTGGTGGCCGCCTTCGAACTCGAAGACCTCGATGCGCGAGCCGAAGGATTTCTTCAGGCGCGCCGCTTCCTTGTAGTTCATGTCCTTCTTGCCGAACGTGCCGGCCACGGACTTCACCTTGATGTCCTTGATGACGTAGGTGCCGTCGGGGTTGACGTCGCTGCAGCCGGCGCCTTGGAGGATGAGCCCCCCGAAGCCCGAAACGAGCGTCACGAAGAGCGAGCTCGCGCGGGCGCCGCCGGAAAACCCGGTGGCGACTTTCTTGCCTTCGGCGACCCGTAGGCGCTTCACGACGTCCTCATGCGCCGCGAGGAAGTTGCCGAGGGTCGGCTCCCAGGGGCCGTTCTTGGATTCCTCGAGCATCACCGCGATGTAGCCGTGTGCCTTGATCCAGTCGCCCATCGCGCCGAGCTTGGCCTTGCCGCTGGGGTCGGCGATGAAGATGGTCTTCCAGGTCTTCTTCGGGTCCGCCGAGTAGCCTTCCGGCACCCAGAGCTTGTAATGGTAGGTGCCTGACATCGCCGCGAGTTTGCCGGTGCCTTTGAAGGCGCAGGTGATGCGCGTCTCGGTGCCGTCCTTCAGCGCTTCGGTCAAGGGCGTCGGGGTTTCGTCGCCGCCTTTGGCCGCAGGGTCGGCCTTGCCCGGGGCGACCTTGGCGCCGGTGGTGGCCGTGCTGGCGGTGCCGCCGCCTGCGGCCACGGCGGTCGCGGTGGCTTTGGCTTTTTCGGCGTTGGTGGCTGCGCTCAACGCCTGCGGGGCGCAGGCGAGGGCGACGAGGACGAAGAGGGCGGTGCTTTTCATGCGGGCGGAAAGGAAGTTCAGCGGCGGCGTTTCCGGCCTTTCATCGCATCGACCTTGGCTTTCACCTTGAGGCCCACGATCGCGAGCGAGATGGCCGCGAAGCCGGCGAAGAGGATGTTGCTGAGCTGGAAGCCGCCGAAGCCTTCGTCGTCGGCGCCGTCGGTGGCGCCCAGCACGGGCCGGAGGGCCGCGTCTTCCTTGGGGGCCGGCGGCGTGGCGACGGCGTTGACGACCGGGGCGTTGGTCTTGAGCAAAGAGTAGTAGGCGCCTTCGAACTTGGCCGCGCCGCTGAAGCTGCCCGTCACGCTGAACTTCTGCCCTAAGGTGTGGCCGCTGCCTTGGATGACGACGGGCGTCGGGATGGGCGCGTCGAGGACGAGCACGAGCTCCAGGCCGTCTACTTCCGTGCGGATGACCTGCACCAAGATGGGTTTGTCGGTGGACGGCTCCGCGTGCTCGGTCTTGAGCCGCGTGCGCAAGGCCTCGAGCTCGGCTTGGTCCTCGGGGCTCATCCCGCCTTTCGCCCGCGCCGGCGCCGGGGCCGCGACGAGCGGTGCGCTGTCCGCCGCCATCTTCTGCCGCAGCTGCTCAAGCTCGGCCAAGTCGTCGGTGGACACGGGGGTGGGCGCGGCTTTCTCCGCCGCGCCGAGGGCGAGGCCGAGGCCAAGGAGGAGGAGGGTCGCCCAGCGCATCTATTTCTAATAAGCAGACGGCTGGGCGGAGGGCAAGGACGGGCGTGCGTGCTTTGCGACTTGGAAGCCGGGGCGGGCCCTTCCTAATGAGGCGAGCCCATGAAGCCGCCGCTCCCGCCTGTCCTTGAGGTCGCCCGCCTGCGCATCGCCCGCGAAGGCAAGGTCATCCTCAAGGGGGTCGATTGGACCGTGCGCGCCGGCGAGCATTGGGTGCTGCTGGGGCCGAACGGTTCCGGGAAGTCTTCCCTGCTCGCGGCGTTGACGGGTTATTTCGCGCCGACCGCCGGCCGCGTCTCCGTGCTCGGCGAGAC
This sequence comes from Verrucomicrobiota bacterium, assembly GCA_041180425.1. Taxonomy (GTDB): domain Bacteria; phylum Verrucomicrobiota; class Verrucomicrobiia; order Opitutales; family UBA953; genus UBA953. Next base: position 14,255 of record JBEGRN010000024.1, on the reverse strand, counting down.
GTTCGGCCGCAGCGATTGGCGCGAGCTCCGCCGGCGCATCGGCTTGGCCGGGCCCTCGGTCGCGGCCATGGTGCAGCCGTCCGAACCAGCGTTGCACGTCGTCGCCGGGGGCGTGGACGGGGTCATCAACCTGTGGCGTCGGCCGGCGGCCGCCGTGTTGGCGCGGGCCCGCCGGATGCTCCGTCAGCTCAAGGTCGGCGCGTTGGCGTCGCGTCCCTACGGGCACCTCTCGCAGGGCGAACGGCAGCGCGTGCTCATCGCCCGCGCGTTGATCGGCCGACCGGCGTTGCTCATCCTGGATGAACCCTGCGCCGGCCTCGATCCCGCCGCGCGCGCGGATTTCCTGGCCTTGCTCCAACGGCTCCCGCAGGTGGCTGCGGGCACGTCCATCGTGCTCGTCACGCACCATGTGGAGGAGATCGTCCCGGTCTTCACGCACGCCCTGCTGTTGCGTAACGGCGCCAAGCAGGCGGCCGGGCCGGTCGGGGAGGTCCTCCGCCGTCCGCAGTTGGCCCGGTTGTTCGGGCGCCCCATCGTGCTGGGCAAGTCGCGCGCCGGCTGGACCTTGCGGACGCGGTAACGGTCGTCCGCCAGGTCGGTTTCGGCTTTGCCTTCCGCCTGACTTCCTTCTTCTTGTCCCTTTCCGATGCCTTCGCCTTTTGAAAACCTGCTCCCTCGCTACGACGCCGTCGTCATCGGCGCCGGTCTGGGCGGGATGACGGCCGCGAACAACCTCGCCAAGTTCGGCCGCAAGGTCCTCCTGCTCGAGCACCACTACCAGCTCGGCGGTTTGGCGACGTTCTTCAAGCGCGCCGGTGGGCACGTCTTCGACATCTCCCTGCACGGCTTCCCCCATGGGATGATCAAGTCGACCCGCCGCTACTGGACGAAGGAGATCTCCGACCGCATTCACCAGCTGCACGACGTCCGGTTCATCAACCCCGACTTCGACGTGCGCACGACCTTCGACCGCGCGGACTTCACGCGGATCATGATCGAGCAGTTCCGCATCCCGGCCGAGACCGTGGAGGCGTTCTTCGCGCACCTGCGCTCGATGAACTACTACGACAACGACCCGCGCACGACGCGCGAGCTGTTCGAGCAGTTCTTCCCGGGCCGGCCCGACATCCAGCGCCTGCTGCTCGAGCCGATTGCCTACGCCAACGGCTCCACCCTCGACGACCCGGCGATCACCTTCGGCATCGTCTTCTCGAACTTCATGTCGAAGGGCGTGTTCATCTTCCAAGGCGGCACGGACACGATGATCAACCTGATGACGGCGGAGATGAAGGCCAATGGGGTCGACATCCGCCGCAACGTGCTCGTCGAGAAGGTGCTCGTCGAGAAGGACGCCAGCGGCCGCCGGCGCGTGGTCGGCGTCAAGCTGCGCGGGACGCGCCTCGGCGAGGAGGCCGAAGTCGCCTGCGCCACGGTGGTCTCCAACGCCAACATCAAGGACACCGTCCTCAAGCTGACCGACGCCACCGCCTTCGACGGCGCCTTCCTCGACCAGGCCCGCCAGGTGCGCGTCAACACGTCGTCCTGCCAGGTCTACATGGGCGTACGCACGGGGGAGAGCATCCCCCACATCGGCGACCTCGTCTTCACGTCCGAGGCCAAGCCGTTCTCCAGCCGCGAGCTCATCGACTTCCATACGTCGTCCCGCACCTATTCGGTCTACTACCCGGATACCCGCCCGCACACGAAGACCCCGCGCTACGCCATCGTCACGTCGGTCAACCAGCAGTATGCCGACTGGGCGAACCTCTCCGAAGCCGACTACCAGACGCACAAGGCGCGCGTCATCGAGGAGTCCTTCCGCGGGCTCGAGAAGTTCATCCCCGACATCCGGTCCAAGGTCGACCACGCCGAAGCGGCGACGCCGCGCACGGTCAACCGCTACGTCCGCCACGTCGGCGGGACTTCCTTCGGCACCAAGTTCGAGGGCCTCAAGGTCTCCATGGGCCTCCCTGAACAGGTCGGCGGCCTCTACCATGCCGGCAGCGTGGGCATCATCATGTCCGGTTGGTTGGGCACCATCAACTACGGCGTGATCGTCTCCGCCAAGGCCGACGCCTACCTGCGCGACCCGGACGCCGGCCCGCTTGGCGAGGCCGCGGCCAGCGCCGGGCTGTAGGCGTGGGCTTGACGGAAGTCCGCCTCGGGGGAGGATGTCGCCATGGAAAAGCCGTCTACGGATAAGCCTTTAGCCGAGCGTTTGGAGCACGGGCTCGAGTACTTCATCTTCGCCAGCCGGTGGGTGCAGGCCCCGATTTACGTCGCCCTGATCTTTGCCGCCATCGCCTACGCCTGGAAGAGCGTGCAGGAGCTGATCCACCTGCTGACCGGCTTTTCGGCCGCGACGGAGAGTTCCATCATGCTGGGCATCCTGTCGTTGGTCGACATCTCCATGGTGGCCAACCTCGTGAACATGGTGGTGGTCGGCGGCTACGTGACCTTCGTGAGCCGCATCGATTTCGGCGACAACGGCGACCGCCCCGATTGGCTCGACCACATCAACGCCAATACCCTGAAGGTGAAGCTGGCCGGCAGCCTCGCCAGCATCTCGGCCATCCACCTGCTCAAGAGCTTCATCGACATCACCACCACGGCGACCGCGGACAAGCCGATGTCGGCCAACCACGAGAAGGTCATCCTCTGGCAGGCCATCATCCACGGCGTCTTCCTGCTGTCGATGATCCTCTTCGCCTGGGGCGAGAAGATGCAGCGGCACGACGACCACGCTTAAGCGGGGCTAGTCCAGCAGGTTCTGCTTCAGGAAGAGCACCGAGGCTTGGAACTGGAAGTCGGCGTTCGACTTCTTGGCGAAGCCGTGGCCTTCGTCGTTCGCCATCACGAACCAGACGCGGCCGCCTTGCGCGCGGATGGCGTCGCGCATCCGCTCTGCTTCGGTGTAGGGGACGCGCGGGTCGTTCCGGCCTTGGATGATGAGGAGGGGCGCCCGGATGCGGTCGGCGTGGTTCGCCGGCGAGATGCGCTCGAGGAACGCGCGGACCTCGGGCTTGCGTTCGTCGCCGTATTCGAGGCGCCGGTTGCCGCGGCGGTAGTCCGAGGTGTCCCGCAGGAAGGTCACGAAGTTGGCGATGCCGACGTTGTCGATGCCGCAGCGGAAGCGGTCGGGGTAGTTCGTCAGGCAGGCCAGGCTCATGAAGCCACCGTAGCTGCCGCCGTAGACGGCGACGCGCCGGGCGTCGAGGCGGTCCGAGCGCGCGACCCAATCGAGCACCGCCCCGACGTCCTTGACCGCGTCCTCGCGCTTCACGGTGTCGTCGAGGCCGAGGAAGGTGCGGCCATACCCCGTCGAGCCGCGGACGTTTGGGTAGACCAAGGCCACGCCGAGTTCGTTCAGGTAATAGAGCGCGGTGCCGCGGTAGCCAGGGCGCGATTGGCCTTCCGGGCCGCCGTGGAAGAACATCAGCACCGGGCGTTTCCCGGGGAACTTCTTCGCGTCGGGGTAGTAGACCAGCGACGGGATGCTCACGCCATCGAAGCTCGGCGTGCGTACGACCTCGGGTTGGGTGATGGGGATGTCCTTCTTGGGCTTGGTCGTCCGGTTGGTCCACCGCGTCAGCGCGCCGCCATCGAGGTCGAGCGACCAGGCGTCGCTGGCCGAGTCCTCGCTGTTCAGCGTGAAGCCGAGCTCATGGCTGCCTGGCCGCCACGCGAGGTTGCTGAGCACGCCTGGCTTGAGCGCCGGCGCGGGGAGTTCCTTGCCGGTCTCGAGGTTCCAGCAGCGGAGCTGGGAGAAGCCTTCGACGTTCACCGCGAAGGCGAGGCGCTTCCCGTCGGTGGACACCGCGAGCTCCTCCGCGTCCCACTTCGGGTCCGGCACGAGCAGCGACAGCTTGCCGGTGGCGACCTCCAGCCGCATCACCGACAGGAAGTCCGAGCCATGGTTGGTCAACGCGTAGATGGCTTGGTCGCCTTCTGCGAAGACGCTCTGCTGGTAGAGGCAGGTGACGCCCTTGGGGCTGACCTGGGTGCGTTTGCCGGTGGCGACCTCGATGGTCCAGAGGCGTGACGCGGCGTTGCCGAGGCTTTGGCGCACGAGCAGGAACTTGCCGTCGGCGGTCCAGTCGACCGGCGCCCAGCCGGACGCGTCGAGGCGGACGAGTTCGCGCGGCTCGCCCGGCGTGCGCACGTCGGCGATGAAGATGTCGCTGTCCTTGCCGTTGCGGCGGTTCGAGCAGTAGGCGATCAGCGTGCCGTCCTTCGACCAGGTCGCTTCGGTGTTGCGCGACTTCCCGTCCGTCAGGCGGAGCGGCGGCTTTTCGGGATGCGCGGTATCCGTCAGCCAGAGCTGGAAGTTCTCGTCGCCGCCCTTGTCCACGGAATAAAGGAGCCAGGTGCCCTGCGGTTGCATCGTGCCGGTGCGCACGGTGTCCGGGCCCTTGGTCAGCGGGAGGCGTCTGGCCAAAGGCGCGGCCATCGCGTGCAGATGGGTCGCGTCGCCGATGCGCGTGGTCACGAGGATGGCGCGTTTCGTGGTGGCCCAACCGCGGAAGCCGGCGCCGCCGAGGTTGGCGTAGGGCTCGAGTTCGGCCTTGAGCTCGGGCGTGATGGCCGGGACGCCTTCGACGACGAGGTTGGCAGGGTGCTGCGGGGCGGTCTGGCAGGCGGACAGCAGGAGCAGCAGGCTGAGCAGGGTGGGGCGGACCATGATTTTGTCATATAAATGGTATGACGCAGGGTGGGTCGATGCCGAAGATGGCTCGCCTCCGCGGGCCCGGTCCCTCAGCGTAACTGCATGCGTCGCCTCTCGCCCCTCTCGCTGTTGCTCGCCCTCGCCGCCGCCTGGCTCCCCGCCGCGGAAGGCCTGACGCGCCCTCAGGCGGAGGCAGCCGTTGCGGCGCGCGCGGCCGAGCGGGCGGCGGAGCTCAAGACGGCGCGGGCGGCCGAAGTCGCCGCCAAGGAACTCAAGCTGGGCGACAAGTCCCTGCGTTGGCTGGAGAAGGAGTTCAACCTCGCGCCCGAAGGGCAGCGCAGCCTGTGGATCTCGATGCATGGCGGCGGCGGGGCCCCGGCGGCCGTCAACGACCAGCAATGGAAGAACCAGATCCGCCTCTACGCTCCCGCCGAAGGCATCGTCGTGGCGCCGCGCGCCCCGACCAACACGTGGAACCTTTGGCATGAAGGACACATCGACGCCATGTTCGCGCGGTTGATCGACGATTTCGTCGCCGTGCGCGGCGTCCACCCCGCCAAGGTCTACCTGATGGGCTACTCGGCCGGCGGCGACGGGGTCTGGCAGCTGGCCCCGCGCATGCCCGACCGTTTCGCGGCCGCCGCGATGATGGCTGGCCACACCAACGGCGTGAACACGCTGGGCGTCCGCAACCTGCCGTTCGCCATGTTCGTCGGCGGCGCCGACGCGGCCTATAAGCGTAACCAGGTCGTCGCCGAGAAGATCGCCGAATTCGGCCGCCTGCATCAGGAGGACCCCGAAGGCTACATGCATCTCGGCCGCGTCTATGAAGGCCTCCCGCATTGGATGAACCTGAAGGACGCCGAAGCCTTGCCGTGGATGGCGAAGTTCACCCGCCAAGCCTGGCCGAAGAAAGTCGTCTGGGTGCAGACCGGGGTCACGCATGCGCAGTTCTATTGGCTGCAGGTGCCCGCTGAAGCCGCTCAGCCTGGGCAGAAGCTGGTCGCGACGGTCACCGGGCAGGCCATCACGCTGACCGGCGATGTGCCGAAGGGCGCCGCCCTGCGCCTGCACGATGCGTTGGTCGACCTGGACCAGCCGTTGACCGTGACGGTGAACGGCCAGCCGGCCTTCCGCGGCAAGGTGCCGCGTTCCGAAGCGGTCATCCGCGCGGCGCTCGCCGAACGCCTCGACCCGCAGCTCTGCCCCACGGCCCTGCTGACCCTCTAATATGCGTACCGCCCTCTTACTCTGCAGCGTCTGTGCCGCCCTCGGCGCCGCTCCCGCCAAGGACCCTTACCCGGTCAGCGCCCCTGCCGTCGCGGTGCCGCATCCGGCGGCCGACGCGCCGGGCTTCGTCCCGCTTTTCAACGGCAAGGACCTGGCCGGTTGGCAGACCAAAGGCAATTGGGTCTATGAGCCGGACGGCTCGGTCACCCTGAAGCCGCGCGCCGGCGAGACCGGCTGGAAGCGCTTCGATGCCTATCTCTTTACCGCCAAGAAATACCGTGACTTCGTTCTCGACCTTGAATTCAAGATCGAGCCGACCGGCAACTCGGGCGTCTTCTTCTGCGTCGCCGACCCGCTGAACCCCGTGGACAAGGGCATCGAGCTGCAGGTGCTCGACACCTATGGCTTGGCCGCGCCGGGCAACCACGACTGCGGCGGCATCATCCGGGCCATGGCTCCGGCCAAGAACATGGTGAAGCCCGCCGGTGAATGGAACCGCTACACGCTCACGTTGAAAGACCGCCTGCTGCAGGTCGACTTCAACGGCGAGCGCATCATCGTCCTCAAGCTGGACGACTCGCCGATGAAGGACCGTCCCGCGGAAGGCCACGTCGGTTTCCAGGACGAAGCCAAGCGCGTCTGGTATCGCGGCGTCCGGATCCGCGCACTGCAGTAACTTAGCGACGGACGAAGCTTCGTCCCAGCAGCCAGGCGGCGATGGGCAGCAGCGCGCTCAAGGCCAACGCGAGCCCCTCCCGTTGCTCCGTCAGCGTCCCAATCCAAGCGAAGGTGAAGCCTAACGGCAGGCAGCCGACCGCCAACGCCCCGATGAAGGCGCGGAAAGGCATGCGGGCTAGGCCAGCCAAGCAGGCGACGGCTTCAGGTAGAATCGGGAGCCAGCGGGATGTCAGCACGAGCCAACTGCCTTGGCGCGCGAAGAGCTCCTCCGTCCGTTCCAGCCCCTGTTCGCCGGCGACCCAGAGCGCCGCCGGTCGGCCGGCCCAGCGCGCCAAGCCATAGGCGGCGAGGCCGGCGAGCATCGAGCCGAGGGCGGCGAGGCAGCCGCCGATCCAGAAGCCATAGGTCGCGCCGAGCGCCGACATGACGATGGTGCTCGGCACGGGCAGGACGATGTCGGACACGAGCAGGCCAAGGCCGGCGACGCCTGCCCAGGGGCCGAGCCCGCGGAGCCAGGCCAGCGTGCCGGAGAGGCTGAAGTCGCGGTCGAACGATTCACCCCAGGCCAGCCAAGGGCCGAGGGTGCCGACCAGCAGGAACACCACCAGACCGCCGAAAACATAGTGCCCACGCGCCAGCTTCATCGCTGCGCGCGGAGGCTCTTCCAGGGCTCCTGGTCGCTCACGTCGACCATGAAGGGGCCTTGGCTGTCGCCGGGCGAGAGGATCGCGAGGATGGTGGCGTCCGCCTGCGAGCTGTTGAACGTGGCGTGCACGAGTCCCGCCGGGATGTGCGCGCTTTCCCCCGCCTTGAGGATGCGGCGTTCTTTTTCGACCCATTGTTCGACCTCCCCTTTCAGGACATAGATCATCTCTTCGAGTTCGGGGTGGGTGTGGAAGTTATGGCCTTCGCCAGCGGGCAAGGTCGCTTCGCAGACCTGCAGGGCCTTGGCCTCGGTCACGCCCGGTCGGCACAGCCAGTAGTTGGTCCGACCTTTATATTCTTCCTTGAGGGCGTTGGCAGGGGTGACGAAGCGCAGCGGTGGGCTCATGGCGTCAAGGTAGCGGGAATCGCGGGCCCGGGGCAAGGACGCTCCGGCGGGTCACCGTTGACAGCGGGAGGCCTCGCGCCGAAATGGAGGGTCTACCCCATCCCTCCCCATGAAATCCAAACTCCCTCTTATCCTGGGCCTCTCCCTGTTGGCCCAAGCCACCGTGTTCGGCGCCGATGAGGCCAAGAAGCCGGCCGCCGATGCGTCGAAGGTCGCCGTCAAGGCCGCCGCTCCCAAGGTCCCGGCGCAGCCCGCGGACGTGGCCGCCCCGAAGCTCGGCGGCGACGGCAAGGTGAACGCCGGCTTCCAGAAGCAGCACGAATCCTTCGTCGAGATCGCCAAGAAGGGCGAAGCCCAGGTCGTCTTCCTCGGCGACTCCATCACCGCCGGCTGGAACGGCCAGAAGGCGCTCTTCGAGAAGGAGTACGCCCAGTATAAGGCCGCCAACTTCGGCATCGGCGGCGACCGCACCCAGCATGTCCTCTGGCGCGTGGAGAACGGCGAGTTCGAAGGCCTCAAGCCGAAGGTCGTCGTCCTCATGATCGGCACCAACAACAGCGGCGTCGGCGAGAACTCCGTCGAACAGGTCGCGGCCGGCATCAAGAACATCATCGCCGCCATCCACAAGCGCACGCCCGAGACCAAGGTCCTCCTGCTGGCTATCTTCCCGCGCGGGGCCGGCGAAACCAACAACCCGGGCCGCACGAAGAACAAGGCCGTGAACGAGCTCATCGCCAAGCTGCATGACGGCAAGAAGGTTCACTACCTCGACATCGGCCCGAAGTTCCTCGCCGCCGACGGCACGCTCTCGAAGGACATCATGCCCGACCTGCTGCACCTGAACGCCAAGGGCTACCAGATCGAGGCGGATGCCATCCGCGAGAAGCTCGCCGAACTCGCCAAGTAAGCCACCGTTCCCGGTGGACCTGCAGGCCGGCCCCACGGGGCCGGCCTTTTGCGTGCCTACTCGCCCGAGGTGAGGAAGGCGATGCGCTGGCGGCGCGGGGCGAACGCGAGGTAGTGGCGCGCGAAGAATTCCGCCCCGAGGATGCCGTCGTACGCCGCGGGCAGGATGTCCTTGCGGAGGCCCGCGGGCAGCCGACCGGTGCGGAGGTTGTCCGCCGCGAAGTCGGCGCCGAACTTCATGGGGACGTGGAAGGAATCCGTCTGGAACCAGCCGCCCAAGAAGTAGACGTGGAAGTCACGGCCCTTGCCGGCGGAGGGGAAGCTTTCGATCACCGGGTGCTCCAGGAAGGTGAGCTGGAAGCCAGTGTCCAGGCGCAGGCGATACTCGCGGTCGCGTACGCCGGCTTGGATGCTGAGTTGGCCGTTCTCCGTCTGGAGCGCAAAGCTCTGCTCGCGGATCGGCGCGGCTTCCGTCGTCGCGGCGCAGGTGCGTTTGGCGGCGTTGAGCGCCCAGTCGAACTCGCCGATGATGTCCATCCCGAGCAGGCCCGCGCAGGGGACGCCGAGGAATTGGACCAGTTTGGGCACGCCAATGATCGGCTTGCCGGGCTTGCCCGTCATGATGGGCTTCAGCGCGAAGGTGCGTTCCGCGACCGTCAGGCTGGGTGTGCTACCGAAGCTGACCGCCGTGCCGGTGTCGAACAGCCAACGCTGCTGGTTGATCTCGACGAACAGGTGTCCGCCTTGGAGATGGAGGGGGTAGGTGGCCATATCCGTGCGGCCATCTTGGCCGCCCGCCGAGGCCCCACAAGCGGGTTCTGGCCGCTGCTCTGTAAAAGAATTATTAAAAACTACTTTGGCCGCCAGCCGGCGGGGAGGTCGGGCAGGGTGGCCGTGAGGATTTCGTAGATGGCTTGGCGTTCCGGCGCCGGCAGGTAGGCGTACTCGGGCGCCGGGGCTTCGGCCCGCAGGATCGCCGCCAGCCGGGTCAGGACCAGCGTGCGCAGTTCCGGCGGGAAGCCTTTGAAGGATTCGCTGTAGATGAGCGGGCTGCACCGGTAGCGGAACAGCCGCGTCTTGAGGTCGAGGTCGCGTAGCGCCCGCCCCTGCGCGTCGGCGCGCCGGCCGAGGGCATAGGTCTTCTCGAAAGCGCCGTCGCCCTGCAGGCCCTCGCTGGGCACGGGGGGCTCCTCGCGGCAGAGCAGGGCGGCGATGACCTTGTCGGCCTCGCTCGTCAGCGACACGAGCGTCGAGCCGGCGAGCGGGGCGTCGGCCGGCAACTGGAGGATCTCCCGCGTGGCGGGCCAGCGGGCGAGCGAGAGGCGGGGACGTTGTGCACGTAGACCTGGTGGTCGTGGACGCTGAGGGCCACGATGTCGCTCGTGGGCTTCGGGTAGCGTCCGATGTCGAAGTGGTCCTTCAACGACTGCAGCGTGACGCCGCCCTTGCCGTCGGCGGTGCGGAAATCTTCCTCCGTCTTGCCGACGGTGTTGCCGCGGTGGCGGAAGGCGTTGGGCGCACCGGTGACGTACCAGCCGCCCCAGCGGTCGGCGTAGGGGGTGTCGGGCTCGATGTTGGAGATGCTGGAGCCGCTCAAGGCCTCGCCTTCAGCGTCGGGCATGATGGAGCGGGCGCGGAGGCTAGGGGTCCGTTCGTAGCTCTTGTGGCACGAGAGGCATTGGTTGTCTCGCTGTAGCAGCGGCTTGGCGCCATCCTCCTGGGCGTCGAGCAGGTAGAAGGTCGCCCCGAGGACGGGGTCGAATAAGGTCACCTCCATCGCTCCGCCCGGCACCCAGCCGACGTAGGCTTCGTCGGAGAAGAAGAGCACGCGCGGGTTCTTGGGGCCGATGAGGGCGCGTTGGTGGCTGGTCTTGCTGAAGACCAGGATCTGCGAATCGACGGGCACGTCGAGCTGCTCCAGCAACCAGCGGAGCCGCCGCCGTGCCGGCCAACCGCGGATTTCGTCGGCCTGCTTCTGGAACGCTTCGTTGAGCTTGGTCGCCCGGTCGTTTGGCTTCGTCGCGGAATAGTTGATCGGCGGGTCTTCGAAGGGCTCCGCTTCTTGGCCGCGCCCCGAGGGGGCGAGCGCCCAGAGGGCGAGCCCGCTGAGGAGAAGCCGGTGCCAGCGGAAGGGCGTCTGCATACGGATAGCCTATCCGCTGGCCGCCGGAGGACAAGGGCAGGCTCCGCGGAAAGGGGCGCCGCGGTGGGGTATTAGGCCCGCGCGTGGTCGCCTTTAGCGTGACGGCTTGCTTCAGTTGGCGTCGCCAGGGGCGAGGAGGAGCAAGGCCCGGAGTTTCCGGTAGGCGCGTTCCTCCAATTGGCGGACGCGTTCCCGGCTGACCTGCAGGCGCCCGCCGACTTCGTCGAGGGTCCATTCGGCGCCATCGTCCAGGCCGGTGCGGAGCTGGATGATGAGCGCTTCGCGGGCATCGAGCGTCCGGAGGTGCTCCTGGATGAGCGCGGCATCGAGCCGCAGCGCGGCCTGTTCGGCCGTGCCCGCGGAGTCGTCGTCGCGGAGGGTGTCCCCCAGCGTCGTCTCGCCGTCTTCCCCGAGCGGCGCGTCGAGCGAGACCTTGCCTTGCGCCAAGCGCCGCAAGGAGGCGACCTTGTGCTCGTCGACTTTCATCTCCAGGGCGAGCTCCGCGTCGGTCGCATCGCGCCCTTTCGCCTGGAGCAGGGCCGCCTCTTGGCGACGCAGCACCTTCAGGGCTTCGCGGATGTTGCGCGGCAGGTCGACGACGCGGCGGCGGCCGATCTCGGCCATGATCAGGCTGTAGATGGCCCAGCTGGCGTAGGTGTTGAAGCGCACCTGCTTCTCGGCGAGGAAGCGTTCGGCGGCGAGGACGAGGCCGTGGTTGGCGGCGCTCGTCAGCTCTTCGCGCTCGGCTTCGGTGCGGGCGTACTTGCCGGCGCAGTAGAGGGCGAACTTCAGGTTGTGGCGGATGAGTTCATCCCGGGCCGCCAAGGCGTCGGCGGTGAAGCCGCCTTCCGCCAAGCGGCCGGCTTGGATGCGCTCCGCCAGGCGGAGTTCCTCCGCGAAGGTCAGGACCTTGTGCTGCCCGGCCTGTTGGAGGTAGGCTTGGTAGCCCGAGATTTCGATGGCTTCGCTGGCTTCGAAGGCGTCCGCCTCCCCGGGGAGGTCGACCGGGGTGCGGAGGCAGCCCGTTGCGCTGGGCAAACGGTCAAGGGTGGTCGAGTCGGCGGGCGTGGCGGTGGGGATGAGCGTGATCATAAAAGTGTAGGGCCTGTATATAAGGGGCTCCAAAATGGCCTTTTTCGGGAGAGGTTTCCTTAAATCACTGATAATCAGTGAAATAAAATCGTATTATATTTTCGGACCCCAGGGTCGGCGGGCTGCTTGGGGTGGCCGCCCCCCAAGGGCGGAGGTTCGGGCCCAAGGATACCCAGAGTCGTGCGCACCGCTAGGGGTTAGGCAGCGATTTCCTAAAAAAAGGGTTCCGCAGGGTCGGCCCGCGGATTGACTGGTCGGCATGCTGCGTACCCCCTGCTTAGCCCTGCTCTTGGCCACTGCCTTGGTCCAAGCCGATCTGGTCGAAACCAACCGCGACGCCACGGTCGCCCCGACGAAGGATTTTTGGCTCCACGCGAATGGGCGCTGGAACCAGACGCATCCCATCCCCGCCGACCGGGCGGTCTACAATTCCTTCGCTTGGCAGGATGACCTTATCAAGAAGGACCTGCTCGCGATCAACGCCGACCTGTTGTCGAAGAAGGATGCCAACGGTGATCAGCGCCGCCTCGCCGACTTTTGGCGGTCGGCCCTGGGGTTCGAGCATGGCCCCGCTGAACTGCCGGCCGGCCTCCGCGCGGTCCTGGCCAAGCTCGACCAAGCCAAGACCCCGCAGGCCCTGCTCGACGCCTCCGCCGACCTGTACGCGGAAGGCACCGGGTCGTTCCTCGGCGTCTTCGCCTCCCAGGACAAGAAGGACGAGACCAAGGTCGCCCTGCATCTTTGGCAGTCGGGCCTGTCCTTGCCCGAGCGGGCCTTCTATTTCAGCAACGAGCCCGCTACCAAGCGCGTGCGCGATGCCTTCCCCGCCCACGTCGCCAAGATGTTGGGTTTCCTCGGCTATGACGCGGCCCGCGCCCAGCAGGCGGGCGCCGCGGTCCTGGCTTTCGAGGTCAAGCTCGCCGAGGTGTCCTTGCCGATGGTGCAGCTGCGGAATCCAGATGCCCACTACCATCCGATGACCTGGGCCGAGATCGATGCGTCGACCCCTGGGTTGCGCTGGGAGGCCGCAACCCGGCGCGCCGGCGCACCGGCCGTCACGCGCGTCATCGTCGGGCAGCCGGACTTCCTTAAGGCGCTCGCCCGCATCCTCGCGGAGACTCCGGCCGAGGACGTGCGCGACTACCTGCGTTTCCAAGCCATCTCTGGTTACGCGTCCGTCCTGAACGCGCAGACCGCGAGCGCGGCCTTCGAGTTCGAAGGCGTCGTGCTCACGGGCGCCAAACAGCAGCGTAGCCTCGAGGAGCGCGCCCTCAAGATGCAGGATGGCGCCTTGGGCGACCTGCTGGGCAAGGAATATGTCGCCCGCCGTTTTTCCCCGGCGCAGCGCGAGCGCTTCCGCTTGGTCTGCGAGAACGTGCGGACCGCCTTCGCCGCCCGCATCCGCAAGCTGGAGTGGATGGATGCCGACACGCAGGCGTGGGCCTTGCGTAAGCTCGCCGCCATCAAGCTACGCGTGGGCTATCCCGATAAGTTCCGTGGCTATGAAGGCGTGGAGATCCGCGCCGACGGCCTCGCCCAGAACCTCGTCAACGTCAGCAAGTGGTCGCGGGCCCGCGCCTTCGCCCGCGTCGGCGGCGCGCCGGAACGGGAAGAGTGGGGCATGCGCCCTTACACGGTGAACGCCTACTACAGCCCGATGAACAACGAGATCGTCATGCCCGCGGCCATCCTCGCCGTTCCGACGTACGACGGCGAACTCCTCGACGACGCGGTCCTCTACGGGTTCATCGCCTGCACCATCGGTCACGAGCTGACGCACGGCTTCGACGACTCGGGCCGCCGCTTCGGGCCGACGGGCCGCCTGGAGCAGGGCTGGTCCCCGCCGACGGAGAAAGGCTTCCGCGACCGTTGCGACCGAATCGTCGCCCAATACGACAAGGAAGAGCCGCTGCCCGGCATCCGCGTCAACGGCAAGCTCACCTTGGGCGAGAACATCGCCGACCTCGGCGGCGTGGAGATCGCCCTCGACGCCTTCCGCACGACCGAAGCCTACCGCTCGGGTCGCCTCATCGCCGGCCAGACCCCGCTGCAGCGCTTCTTCCTCGCGCATGCGTTCGCCTTCGCCGGCAACATCCGCGCCGAGACGCTCCGCAACCGCCTGCTCTCGGACACGCATTCCCCGATGCCGCAGCGCATCAACGTCGTCCTCCGCAACGTCGATTCCTTCCACGAGGCCTTCGGCACGAAGCCGGGCGACGGCATGTGGCTCGACCCGCAGGAGCGCGTGAAAATCTGGTAACCTCCCCCATGCGTAACCTCTGCCTCTTGTTGGTCGCCCTCGCGTTGGGCGCCGCTGAACCGACCGCGCCCGCGAAGGCGCCGAACATCGTGATGATCATCTCGGACGACCATGCCTGGTTCGACTACGGCTTCATGGGATCCAAGGCCGTGCACACGCCGAACCTGGACAAGCTCGCGGCCGAGTCGCGCGTCTTCCCGCGGGGCTACGACACCAATTCGCTGTGCGG
>JBEGRN010000023.1:0-12774 GCA_041180425.1 Verrucomicrobiota bacterium | reverse complement strand
GCCGCGCAACCGGTCCCGGAGAAGGTGCTGACCCAGTCGTCGCTGCCACGTTCGCCAGGCGAGTCGGACACCGTCCGCATTGCGCAAGGCAAACCGCGGTCGATCGATGAATCTGAGGTCATGAAGACCGAAGGCACGCCCGGGAGCGCCTCCGCCGTCGCGGGCGCGAAGCCCAAGGTCGGCGCCAGCGGCAAGGCTGCGGAAGCGGCCCCGGCCCCGGCGGCTAATCCCGAGCGTCCGCGAGCTTCGGTCCCCTCGGGCACGTCGGGTTTGCTCCTGCGCAATCACGTCGGCGTGAACAAAGTCGGCACCGTCGCCGTCGATGCGCGCTTCAGCAATTACGGCGACTATGCCCAGCGCATGATGGAGGCCATCCAGTCGAGCTGGTGGGACATCATCGACCGCATGCGCCTCGAGACCGCCGTGCGCGGCAACGTCGTCGTGCGCTTCAAGCTGCATCGCGACGGCAGCGTCACGGACGCCACCATCCTGTACGAGAACGTCCCGCACCTCATGGCCTTGGCCTGCAAGGACGCGGTCCAGTCCCCCGCGCCCTTCGATGCTTGGCGCGCCGACATGGTCGCGCTGTTCGGGCAGGACGACGACGTCACCATCACCTTCCAATACCGCTGAACCCTATGTCCGACCATGCCTGGATTCCTTTCGGACGCGGGGTGCGGCTCTTGGCCGCCCATCCCTCCGGCCTCTTGGCGGTCGAGAAGCCGGAAGGCATCTTGGCGCATCCCAATCATGGGGAAGCCGGCGACCGCGAAAGCACGTTGATCCAGGGCAACTACTCGATGGAGGAAGAAGCCTTCCATATTCGCGACGGCGTCGGCGGCATCCGCCGCGTCTACCTGCTCAACCGGTTGGATTCGCCGACCAGCGGCGTCCTGCTGCTGAGCCTCGATGCGGGTTTGGCGGACGCCGTGAAGGAACTCTTCGCGAAGTCGAAGGTCGCCAAGAAGTACGTTGCCATCGTCAAGGGCCGCGGCCTGCGGCAACCGCGCGGCACCTGGCAGGATCAGCTGGTGAAGTCCAAAGGCCCTGGCGGCGGCGTGCGTTCAGGCACGTCCACGGGTGGCGGCGCGCCGGCGGTCACGTTGTACCAGTGGGAAAAGGCCGCGGCCGAGCCGTTGCCGTTGTCGTTGCTGAAGTTGGAGCCGCGGACTGGGCGCACGCATCAGCTGCGCGTGCAGACCGCCGACCATGGCCACCCGATCCTCGGGGACCGCACCTACGGCGATTTCGAGTTCAACAAGACCTTCGGGAGTGCCCGCGGCTTCAAGCGCCTCTTCCTGCACGCCTTCTCGACGGAGCTCACGCTGGAATGGCAAGGCAAGCCCCTGACCTTCAGTGCGGTGTCGCCGATTCCGCAGGAATTCCACGAAGCCCTCGGCGGGCAAGGGGATGGCAACGCCGCCAAGGTACGTAAGCCGACCACGCCCGGCACGGTCATCTCGCCGCGGCTCCGGATCCGGCTCTGAGCTGGCTATTCCGCGCCCCAGACCTTCTTGAGCACCTTGACCATCTCGGGGTCATGGGCTTCGAGTTCCTTCCGGTTGTAGGGAAAGAAGTCGTTCTGGCCGAAGAACGCCTCCGTCGTCTCGGAGAAATATTCCATCGGGGTCGTCATCGCGTAGGCGCGAACCCCTTCGGTGACTTTGCCCTGCCAGTTCTTGCGGCTCACCTTGTCGTAGGACTTGTTGGCGACCGCTTGGTCGTAGCAGGCCTTGATCTCGGGGTGGTTGAAGCCCAGGACCTGGTCATGGTAGGCGTGGGCCAGTTCGTGCAGCGTCAGCAAAGGCATGCGCAGGACCTCCTTGTCGAGGTTGGCGACGCCGGAGAACTCCACGCCCTTGACCATCGCAGGGTTACGGCCGTTCTGCTTGAGCCAGCCCGCGCCCGGGTGGTATTCGGCGCCCGCGCCTTTGCCGTAGGGCGGGGACAGCCAGAGCGTGACCTTCTTCAGGTGGGCTAAGGCCTTCGGCGGGACCAGGCGCTCGATGTCTTCCAACTGTTTGCCGATGAGGACCAATCCGCGTTCGGTTTCGGCCCGCTTCTCGTCGGTCAGCAGCTCCACGCGGATCAGCACGGACCAGCCGCGCAGCATGCGCGACTCATAGCGCAAGGCCGGCGCAGGGGCAGGGGACGTTGACGCGGGCGGCGTGGCCGACGGCGCGGTCGGCTCAGCGGCAGTGAGGGTGACGGCGCCGAGCAGCAAGGCGCCTAAAACGAAGCGGGGCATGCACCCAGGCATACCCCGCAGTTGGACCCTAGCAAGTCCGTCCTTAGCCCTCGCCGTTGGGATCGTAGAGCCCTTGGCGGATGACGAAGCGGATGACCCCGGCGACATCGTGCACGCCCAGCTTACGCATCAAGTTGGTGCGGTGGTTCTCGGCCGTCTTGGTGCTGATGTTGAGCAGGGCCGCGACTTCTTTGCTGGAGTTGCTCTTGGCGAGCAGGACGGCCACCTCGCGTTCGCGGTCGGTCAGCGTCACCGCCATTTGGTCGATGCTGGATTCGGAGTTCTTCAGGGCTGTTAGGACGGCCTCATTGAACTCGGCGCTGAACCACGTCTGCCCCGCCGCGATGGCGTCCATGGCTTTGCGCAGTTCGGAGAGCGGGGAATTCTTGTTCACGTAGCCCCGGACGCCTTCCTTGACCAGGCCACGGGCGATCTGCTT
Organism: Verrucomicrobiota bacterium; assembly: GCA_041180425.1. Classification (GTDB taxonomy): domain Bacteria; phylum Verrucomicrobiota; class Verrucomicrobiia; order Opitutales; family UBA953; genus UBA953. Next base: position 10,087 of record JBEGRN010000023.1, on the reverse strand, counting down.
CTCGGACTTGCCGGAGAACACCAAGACGCTCAGGCCGGGGATGGCGTTGCGGAGGCGGTGGAGCACCTCGACCCCGCTGATGTCGGGGAGGAGGATATCCAGGATGAGGATGTCGGGCTTTAGGCGCAGCGCCATTTCGACCCCGGCGGCGCCGTCGGCCGAAGCGCCGATGACCCGGAACTTACCCTTGGCTTGCAGCATTTCGGAGACCAGCTCGCGGATCGCGGTCTGGTCTTCGATGATGACGACGGTCTTCGCTTTGACCGAACTGGGCTTCATGGTGAGGAGCATGGTGTTTGTTTGGTTGGGCTGGGCGATAGTAAATGAATAGAACCCACTAAAGGGAACGCCTTTAGTGTGAGGGGATTCACCTAGTGGTTCATTCCGTCGAAGGGTCGACCAAACCGTGGCGGACGGCGAAGCGGACAAGCCCGGCCACGTCATGCACGCCGAGTTTACGCATCAAGTTAGCCCGATGGTTTTCTGAGGTCTTAATGCTGATGTTCAGCTTGGCCGCGACCTCCTTGCTGCTGTGGCTCTGCGAAATGAGCACGGCGATCTCGCGTTCGCGTGGGGTCAGGAGGTCGATCATCGAGTCCGCCTGCGTCGTGGGTTTGGCCAAGGCGTCGCGGACCGTCTTGCTGAACTGGTCGTTGAACCACGTGTTGCCCTTGGCCACCTCATCGAGCGCCTTGCGCAGTTCGGAGAGCGGGGAGTTCTTGTTCACGAAGCCATGGACGCCTTCTTGGATGAGCCCACGGACGACTTGCGGCTCCTGCTTCGCGGAGAAGACGAGGATGCGCAGTTTGGGGAGGTTGCGGCCGAGGCGGCGGAGGACCTCGATGCCGCTGAGGCCGGGCATCATGACGTCGAGGATGAGGATGTCGGGCCGGAGCTTCAGCACCATCTCCAGACCCTCATTGCCGTCGGCGGCGGTGCCGAGGATGCGATAGCTGCCGCGCGTCTGCAGCATCTCGGTCGTCAGTTCCCGGATGGCGGTCTGGTCTTCGACGATGACGACGGTCTTGCGCCCGTCGGGCGGCGGCAGCGGGATCGACGGGGGCGTGGGACGGGGAAGCGGGAGGGGTTGCGGCGTGGGCGGCGCCGAAAGTTTTTTCTTGGATGAAGTCTTCATACGAGGAGTACGAAGGGGGTCTCCTAGATTGAGAAATAATCCGCAAACGAAAGAGTGTGGGCTTTGTCTACTATGAAATCACGTGATGGATTCACCCTATTGCTCAGTTTGCTGATGCTCGCGGCCGTCGTGCTCGCTGCACTGACGTTGGCGGCGCTCGTCCTCGTCGAGGGACGAGCCGCGGGCTCAGCGGCCACGCTCGCGCGGCTGCGCGCCGCGGCCTGGGTCGGTTCCGAAGTGGCGTTAGGTGAACTCGCCTCGCTCGCGGGGCGCGACGTCGGCTTCACTTATGTGGACACGGAGGGCGTGGCGGTCGTGGGGCGAGGCGACGAGCGCGGGCGAGTCCGGACGGCTTTGAGCGGCGAGGCCACGGGCGTCCGATGGACGGTGACAGTCGCGGACCTGTCGCAGCGTTGGGATGCGCAGGCGGCGGCGGGCGCCGCGCTACGCGCCTCGCCTTGGATGCAAGGTCGCTTAGGCCGCCAGACCCTGTCGCCTGGGCCGGTGGAGGCCGTCCCTGCGCCGGCCGCCGCCTTGGCTTTGGACTGCGGGGAGGAAGCACTTTATTATGCTTCGCTGGGTCGGTCGGCCCTGCCGGGCGCCGGTTGGGGCTCGACGGGTTTGTTGACGGATGCCGCGAGGGGAGGGTGGCGACGTAACCTCTCTGACCCGGCGACGCTGGCGGGCGTGGTCGGCTGGGGATTGGCGCCGCGGCTGTTGGCGCCCGACCCCGCGTTCGCCGCCGATCCGGCCAAGGGGCTGGCGCCCGCGACGCTGGCGGCGCCGCCGTACGCGTGGACGCATGCGCCGGTCTTGGCGGACTTCCGCCTGAGCCTTGGGTTCTTCAACGCCCGTTCCGATGGCCGACACCGCCTACGCTTCCATGGTTCGGGCCGCTGGTGGAATCCTGCCGCCGCTCCTTTGCTTGCGGACACGAACCACCACCTTTACCTCATCGAGGTCGTGGGCGCTCCGGAGGTCGAAGTGCGCAACCTCGCCACGGGGGCGAGCTTCACGGCGTCGCTCGATGACTGCGTCCAGGCTGATTTCGGGATCTTCAGCCAAGGCCTGCGCGAGCAAGGCTTGTGGCTCTGGGGGCAGGTCGCCGACGCGCAGACCTATGGGATGAGCCGCCGCGGCCTGCTGCCGGGCGAGGTCTATGGCTTCGTCACGCCCGACCCAGCGGTGCAGCCGCAAGGGTTGTCGCGGATTCTGACGAAGACGACGTGGCGCTTGGACGACGCGCCGCATGGGTCGACCTGGCGGCGGCCCTCGCCGGAGGTGTTCACGCCCGACGATCGCCTCGAAATCCATGTACGCTTCCGCGGTCCCGTCACCTTGAACCTGCGTCCGGCCAACGGCTTGCCGCCGGCAGATCAGGCCATCGCGGACTACCCCTCGCCGCCGCAGGTCGTCCTCGCGAACATCCCTTTCCCGGATTTCCTGATCGAAACCACCGGAGCAGACTATTCGCGCGCGGACAGCTCGGGCTATACGCTCTCGGAACGTCGGGCCTGTCTCCGGCTGCGGCTGCGTGAGCGGAGCGTGGCGGCTTGGTTAGCGGGCGCCCGTGATGGGTCGCTCCTAAAGAACAGTTGGGATTTGGCCGATCCGGCTGACGCCGCCGAGTGGGAGGTCGCGCATCCTCTCCTGGCCGTCTTCGATGCGCAGGAGTGGCCGACCGGCCCGCAGGACTCGCTGCTGTGGGATCGGTATGGCAACGCCCATGCCGGAGACTTGTCGGGTGCCTTTGCCCGCGTCGTGGTTCGGGATGTGCCGGCCTCGCCGCTCGCCTCTGTGGCAAGCCTGCAGGCGCTGGTGCCCGCCAGGAACGACTTTTGGCAAGGTTGGTGGGATGCGGCCTTCGTCGCCGCCCCGAGTCCTGTGCCGAGGCCTCGTGGCGCATCGGAGAACCCCCGGCTAGTGGCTTGGGACGAACGCAGTCCCTGCTCGAGGGCGGACCTGTTGGCGCCGGAGGCGGCGAGTCGCTTGGCCATCGCAGGGGCCTTCAACGTCAACTCCTGCGACGTCGACGCTTGGGAGCGCCTGCTCACGGGCGCACCTTCGGTGTGGACGCCGGACGCTGGGGGCGCTTGGCCGGCCAATTCCTTGACGGGGAGTTGGTGGGCCACCTTGCCTTCGGGCGCGCAGTTGGCGCCCTACGGGTCATCGCTGGCCATCAATCTTCCCGACGAGGCTTGGGCGGCCGGGGAGCCGGGCGCGCGGCAGGTCCTCGCGGTCCAGCAAGGCATCCGCCAACTCTCGCCGGCCGTCACGCGCCGTTGGGCGGAGGCCATCGTAGCCAGTCAACCCACGCACGGCTGGCCTTACCCTTCGCTGGAAGCTTGGGCACGGTCCGGCCTCTTGGAGAATTCCCTTAACCTCGCCGGGGTGAATGCCGGACTAGGAGTGGAATTGGCGGACGCTCCCATGCGCTTAAGGCCTGAGCACCTCCTGCGTGCCGTCGGGCCCTGGCTGACGGTCCGCGGAGATACGTTTGTCATTCGGTGCAAGGCGACCACCGCGGCCGGCGATGCGTCCGTCGAAGTCGAGTTGACCGTCCAACGCGTGCCGGAATTGCAAGCCGTGTCGGCCTTGGGCAGGCGATTTCGGGTAATTCGCGCCCGGATTCGTAACTCTTGAAGCAGGGCGTGGGCTTGACTGGCGGGCAAAAGGACTAAAATTGGGCGTATGGAAAACAACCCGTTCATCGTCGACGTCGCCCCGGTGGAGGAGCGCGTCCATTTCTACCGCCGCACCTATGCCCACGTCGCCGGCGCCTTGCTGGCCTTCGGGGCGCTCTTGGCGCTCTTCTTCGCTGGCTTCGACCAGCACACCGGCATCGCCTACACCCTGGCTGCCAGCCTCTTCGGCATGATGAAGTCCCTCGGTGGCTGGAGCTGGTTGCTCGTCATGGTGGCCTTCTGGGTCGGCACCTTGGTCGCTCAGGGCTTGGCCATGAACCGCGCCTCCGTGGCTTCGCAGTACGCGGGCCTCAGCCTCTACGTCATCCTGGAAGCGCTGATCTTCATCCCGCTGCTGACGGTCGTGCACATCAAGACCGGTGGCCAGATGTCCCAAATCCTGGTGCCCGCTTGCGGCCTTACGGGCGCCTTGGTCGTCGGGTTGACCTTCTCGGTCTACATGACCAGCACGGACTTCTCCTTCCTCCGCACCATCTTGGTCGTGGGCTCCTTTGTCGCCCTCGGCTTGATCGTCTTGTCCGCCTGCGGCCTGTTCGCTCTCGGCACGTGGTTCGCGCTGGCGATGATCCTCCTCATGGCCTCGGCCATCCTCTACCAGACCTGGGTGATCAAGACGCAGCTGAACACCGATGAGCACATCATCGCCGCGTTCATGCTCTTCTCCTCGATCGTCACGCTCCTCTGGTACGTGATCTCGTTCTTCCTCGGTCGCCGCAGCGAGTAAGCGGCACTCGAGTGCAAGAGAAAGGCCCTGCGGAGTCGCCTCCGCGGGGCCTTTTCGTTGGGAGAGTTTCTTCCTTTTACCGGTTAGGGTCAGTCGTGGTCAGGGTCAGCTGATCCAAGAAGAAGACGGAAGGCTCGTTGGCGTTGCTGATGAAGCCGATCCAGTCCGCGCGGCGGAAGTCCTTGCTGCGGAAGGGGAGGTTTCCGAAGGTCTTGGTCTCGCCGCCGGCGGGCGTGACCTTGAGCGACCAGGTGCCCATGGATGCTTGGCCTAGCGTCGCGGTCACCTCGTAGCGGACCCATTGGCCGTAGGGGATGTCCATGAGCGGGCCCGACTGGGCGAGCAGTTTGCCGTCTTTGAGCGTGAAGGCAGGGCCAGCCCGATAGGGGGTGGCTTGGTCACGCCACTCGTGGGCGAAGTGGGCTTTCGGTTCGAGCCAGACGTCGAAGCTGCACGTGGACACACCGGTAGAGTGGTTGGGCACTAGGTTCAGCATCGGGAAGTAGTGGGCCGGGAGGCCGGCTGCGTCGGTGAACTTGAGGCTCTGCTGTCCATCGGTGTGGTGTTCCTTGGAGAACGTCAGGCTGTCGCCCTTGCCGCTGACCGACCCCTTGGTGAAGGCCGTGGGGGCCTTGGGGTTGCGGAGCACGCCTTCGAAGCTGGTGCGGAAGGCCAAGGCCGGCGGGGTGGCAGGCTCGGGGCGCGGGGTTTCGGCGGAGCGCTCGAAAGAGCGGGCCAGCGTCTTCCAGGCTTCATCGCCGGTGACCCCCATGAGGCTCGTGTCGATCGGCTTGAAGCCGCGGGCGAGGGCGGGCGATTCCGGGCGGAGGCGGAAATCGCGCTTGGCCGCGTCGACGAAGAGCGGGTCGGCGAGGAGCGAGCCGGCGTCTTGGCCGGTCTTTTGCCAGTCGGCCAGCGAAAGCTTCTTAGTGGTGAACGTCACCGGTCGGCCCGAGTAGTCCCAGTAGAGGTTGCCTTGCAGCAGGTAATTGGCCGTCGTGCCGGTCCAGTTGCCGCCGAGCGTCTCGCCGCGGTCGAAGACCACGATGTTCTGCGCGAACGTGAACGAGCGGTGCTCCTCGGCCCGGCTGCGCTTGAACTGATAGAGGTCGGCGAAGGCAAAGATGTTGTTCCGGACCACGTTGTCCTTGCCGTAGTGCTGGTGGTAGCCGCCGTCGGTCGTGTCATGGCAGACGTTGCCCTCCATCGTGATGCCGGTGCTGCCTTCGTCGTTGTAGAGTCCCCAGCCGCCGTAGCTGAAGCAGCGCACGTGGTGGATGTGGTTGTGGCTGACGCTGGTGCCTTCGGAGGGGCCGAGCGTGTAGACCCCGCCCATGTCGCTGAGCAGGCCGCCTTTGCCGAGGTGGTGCAGGTGGTTGTATTCGATGCGGTTGCGCTTGGCGGAACTCGGCGCGTAGCCCCAGCGCCAGCCCACTGAGATGGCGGAATAGTAGAGGTCGGAGATTTCGTTGTTCGTCACGACGTTGTCGGAGGCGAAGCCGATCCAGAGGCCGACGGCGCAGGGGTAGATGTGGCCGCCATCGCGGAGGATGCAGTTATGGACCGTGTTTTCGGAGGTTCGTTCGGCCGGGTTGGTGGGTTCGGCTTGGTTGCCGATACGGATGGCGCCGGCGCCCATGTCGGTCACCAAGCAATGTTCGATGCGGATCCGGTTGCAGCCTTTGCGCAGGGACAGGCCATAGCTGCCGAAGTGGGAGAACTCGCAGCCGAGGAAGGTCACCGCCTGGGCGTGGTCGAGGGTGACGACGCCATCGACGCTCGAGACCGCCGCTTGGTTGGGGTTGAAGAGGTCGGTGTTCTCGACGCCCTTGGCGTGGCGGAACTTGAGCCCCTCGAAGCGCAGGTAGCTGACCGGACGCTGGGGTTCGCCGACGAACTGCAGGAACTTCGTCGCGACTGGGATCACCGCGGTGGTCTCGGCGGGCTTTTCGCCGGGGCGGGGCAGGTAGGTCAGTTGGCCAGCGCGGTCGAGGAACCATTCGCCCGGGGCGTCGAGAAAGCCTGCTAGGTTCTCGAGGATGAACCCGGTGTGATGGTCGAGCGTGTTCCACGGCTTGGTAGGGCCGCCGACGACCGTGATGGTGCCATCCGTGAAATCTACCGACTCGATGCGGCGACGGGTGTTATCCCACTTATGGTAGAAGTTGATGACGGCATCGGAGACCTCCGCGGCGCTGGCCTTCTTGAGCAAATCCAGGTCGCGGGCAGCGAGGCGGACCTTCTGGCGGAAAAGGCCAGGGCTAACGGGAGTCTCGTCCTCCAGTTGACGCACGAAATGGTAGCCCTCGTTGAAGGACTTGGCGCGAGGGGCACGTTGACCGCCGACCCAGAGCTGTTGGGCGCGCCCGTCTTTGACCGGCGCCGTCGTGGTCCAGCGGCCGTCGGCGCTAGGGGTGAAGGCCGGGAGCGGCAGGCCGCCATCGAGGATGACCTCCGCCCCGGGGGCGGCGCGGTAGGTGATGACGGCGTTGGCTTCGCCCGAATCTTCGCCCGTGAACGGGATGGCCTCGGTGAGGCGATAGGTGCCAGCGGCGATCGTCACCTGCACCGGCTCCCTGAGCGGACGAGGCCATTGGCGCAGGGCGCGGCGAGCGCCGTTCAAGGTCGCGAAGGGGCCATCGGTGTGCGTGGCATTCGGTTGGGCCAGCTTGCCGGACCAGTCGTCGTTGCCGTGGGGGGCGACGTACAGTTCCAAGGCGCCGAGGATCGGGCTGGCGAGCGTGGCGAACGCCCAGACGAACATGGCGGGAAGACGCATGAGGGCACGACAATGCCCCGTCTCAGGAGGTTCCCTCAAACCCTTTCTGCGACGTAAAAACGCGTTTCGCCGGCGAAGGCCCGAACGGCGGCGTTTTCGGCCGCCACTTCCGATCGTAACGGGCATTTCCGCACCGCGAAGCCTGCCGCGGTCAGTTCTGCGCGCGTCTCCGCCTCGGTGCTGCTGTGCATGAAGACCGGCGTCGAATCGGTCTCGTGCCAGCGGTCGCCCGGTTGGCAACCAGGCAAGGTTGGCTCGTGGGCCCAGAGCTCGCGGTGCTCGCCCGCGGCGCGGTCGTTGGCCGTGAAGAGGAAGAGCCCACCCGGCTTGAGGACGCGGCGGATTTCCGGCAAAGCCCGGTCGCGGTCGGCTTTGCCGCGCATGCACATCAGCCCATTGAAGGCGAAGAGCACGCCGTCGAAGGTCTGGTCCGCGTAGGGGAGGGTGCAAGCATCGGCGACCGCGACGTGGGCGGACCAGGCCTCGTTGGCTTCGGCGAGGACGCCCTTGGCCATGTCGACCATCGTTGGGGAGAAGTCCGTGATCGTGGTTTTCGCGTAGCCGAGCCGCAGCAGTCCAAGCCCTACGCGGCCAGCCCCGCAGCCGAGTTCCAGCAAGGTGGCGTCTGGGCGCCAGCATTCCTCGATCAACCGACGCTCCGAAGCCCAGAGCCCCACCTGCACGGCCGCACGGGCATAGTGCAGGGCGGTGCCGGGGTGGCGCCAGTGGGCTTGGCGGTCGGTTTCCATGGAGACGGGGACGACAAGCGAAACTTGCCTTGGACGCAACAGCGGGAACACTCCCCGTATGCTTCGTTTCAGCTTCCTCTTGGCCGTGTTTGCCTTGGCCGCCTGCGACCGTCAGCCGGCGCCGGCCCCGGCCGCCGTGACCGAGGAGGCCAGTGTCGACGTCCGTTTCCCCGTTCGCCAAGGGTCGGTGGCTACCCGCCTGCGTTTGGCGGTGACCGACCTCGAGAAGTCCCGCGGGCTCATGGGCACGGCTCAACTGCCTGAAAACGAAGGCATGGCTTTCCTGTATGAGTCCGACACCCAGATGCGTTTCTGGATGAAGGACACCCCGCTGGACCTCGACATCGCGTTCGTTTCCGCGGAAGGCGTTATCTTGGAGGTCAAGACCATGCGCGCAGGCGACACTGCGACCACCACCTCGACCTCGGACAAAGTCCGCTTCACGGTCGAGATGGCGTCGGGTTGGTATGCACGCTCCGGCGTGAAAGTCGGCGACAAGGTCGACCTCGTCGCCGTGCGGGCTGGGTTGACGGCACGTGGCTTCCAGGCCCAACGTTACTTGCCCTGAGGCAATAGGATCAACTGCCCAGTTTTTATTGGGTGTTCAATGATGCGGCCCGCCGTTGAGGCGCGCACCCGTGCGCCTACTTAGGTAGGCGTGAAATTTGCGACGCTCTTCCTGGTCGGTCTGACGTGGTCTTCGCCGCTGCATGCGCTACGGATCAATTTGGTCGAAGACAACGCCAACGGACTCATCACCGACGAGGTCCGCGCAGGCTATGCGCAAGCGGCCAGTTTATGGGAAAGCGTGTCGGCGGCGGACGTCACAATTAACCTGGGCGTGTCGATGGACAGCCTCAGCCCTGGCGTCATCGGCCAGACCGACGCCGGGCTCATCGGCATCCAATACGCGCAATTTCGGAGTTACTATGACCTTTTGCCGCCCACCGCGACGACGCTGGCGGTGAAGGGCGCTTTGCCCACGGGCTCCAGTGTATCGTTTCTCCTGAACAACACCTCGGACGCGCCGGCCGGCGGCGGCAAGTTCCTTGCCACCTCGAGCGTGGTCGGCGTCACGAAAGCGCAGCTGAAGGCCCTCGGCGGGCCACAGGTGCAGGCTTTGGATGCGTCCATTCAGTTCAGTTCGACGTTCGCCTTTGATTTCAACCCGAACGATGGCATCGCGGCGGGCAAGATGGATTTCGTCGGGGTGGCGGCGCACGAGATCGGGCACGCCTTGGGGTTCATCAGTTCGGTCGACTACGTCGACCTCGGGGTCTATCCTTCCAGCCTGATTACACCCACGACCTTAGACCTCTTGCGCTATTCGGACGATGGCTTGGCGCAAGGGGTGCCGGACCTGTCGGCAGGCTTGGAGGCGAAATACCTCAAACTCGGTGACCTGCAGGTCGGCATGTCGACTGGCAGCATCAACGGTAACGGCAATCAAGCCTCCCACTTCTTGCCGGGTGTTGGGCTGATGCGGCCTTCCGTCGGCTTTGGGCAACGGCTCGTCCTCGCCCCGGAAGACTACCAGGCGTTCGAGGCCTTGGGGTGGCAGATCGTGCCGGAACCCTCGACCTACGGGCTGGGGCTAGGCGGTCTGGCGATTACGGTCGTGGCACTGGGCCGGCGGCGCAGGTCTAAAGCGACCACCAGAACCACGTCAGGCACGTCGCCAAGCCTAACAGGCTGAGGACGAAGGCTGCGGCGAGGCGTTCGGCACGCGTCGTCAGGAAGAGCTTCACGCGGTCGGCGCCAGTTTGGCGGCGGCTTGGCGGAGGAAGCTGGTCAGACGCAGGAGGTAGTAGGGCGAAGGCCTGCCTTCGATGGCCGTCAGCGCCTGTTCGGCGGAGGCCACTTCGGCATCGAGCATGCGGAAGCATTCGCGCCAAGTCTCGGCGGAGATCGCCTCGCGGGCGGGGCGGCCTTGGCGCAGTTCGGACAGGATATCGACTTGGCGGCGGTCGCGTTCGAGCAGCATCGGCAAGGTCA
>JBEGRN010000022.1:0-13854 GCA_041180425.1 Verrucomicrobiota bacterium | reverse complement strand
TGCCCCCACCCGACCGACCCGACGCGCCTCGCCGGCGGCTCCAGTTCAGGCTCCGCCTTCGCCGTCGCGCGCGGGCTCGTGCCCTTCGCCCTGGCGACTGACACGGCTGGCTCCATCCGCGTGCCCGCCGCCTACTGCGGCGTCTGGGGCCTACGGCTATCTCCCGATGTCGCTCCGGTCGGCGACATCTTCCCGCTCTCCCCCGGCTACGATACGCAAGGCTGGCTCGCGCGCTCCGCGAACGACCTGCTGGCGGTCTCGACCGCCGTGCTCGGGGAAGCGCCGCCCGCCGGCGCTGGACTCTGGGCCGGCGACCTCGGGCTCGGCCTCGACCCCGCCGTACTCGCGCCGATGCGCGCGCTGGCGTTGAGATGCGGCGCCAAGGAAGACCCCGCCGCCGCTGAGCTGCTGCGCTTAGCCTGCGCGGAAGCCGCCGCCGCCTACCCGGTGCTGGGTGGAGCCGCTGCCGCCCGCGTCCATGCGCCTTGGCTCGACCGCCGCCGGGCCGACTATGACCCCGCGGTCTGGGCTCGCCTCGATGCCGGGCGGCGCCGCACGCCCGAGGAACTGCGGGCCGCCGAAGCCGTCCGCAGCCGCGTGAGCGAGGCGTTCCGCGCCATCTTCCGTCGCCATCATTACGTGGTGCTCCCGAGCACGTTCGGTCCCGCGGTGACCAAGGCCGCCTGCGACGAGACGCATCGCCGCCGTCTGCTGGCGCTGAACGCTCCCGCGTCCTTGGCCGGCCTGCCCGCCGTCGCGGCACCGGTGAAGCTGGCCGATGGACTCACGGCCGGCGTGCAGATCCTGTTCCCGGACATGGCCAACTTCGGCTGGCGCTCGGTCCTCGAACGGCTGCGCTGATCAGAGCCGGCGGCGACGCATGTGCGCCGGCGGCTGCCCCAAGGCTTCGCGATACTTGGCCACGGTGCGGCGGGCGACTGCACGCCTTCCTGCGCCACCGTGCCGCCGCCTTCCGTGGCGACGCCCGAGGTGAAGAACCAGCGGAACTCCTTGAGGCCATGCGGCGTGAGCATCCATTTGTTGGCCGCGGCGCGGCCGACGGTGGTCTCGTGCACGCCCATCTCCTTGGCGACGTCGGTCATGGTGAGCGGTCGCAGCTGCGCGGGGCCATGCTCGAAGAAATCGCCTTGGCGTTCGACGATGATGTGCGCGAGGCGCTCGATGGTGCGCTGGCGTTCTTCGATCGCGCCGATGAGGAACTTGCCCTGGCGCATGCGCTCCAGGATGTAGGCGCGTTCTTTTTCGCCCAAGGCCTGGCCGGCGAGCATGTCCTTGTACGCGGAGGCGAGCTTCAGTTTGGGGATGTGGCGGTCATCCATGGTGACCTTCCACTGGCCGTCGTCGGCCTTCTCCACCGTGGCGTCGGGGCTGACCACCCGGTTGTCGTCACGCATGAAGCGCCGGGCGGGAGCGGTCTCCAGCTTGGCCATCTCCGTGAGGCCCTCGCGGACTTCGTCAGGGGTGAGTTCACAGATGCGTCCGCACTCGTCGAGACGGCGCGCCATCAGCGGCTCCCACGCGTCCTGCACGAGGCGAGCGGCGAAGGACAAGCCACGGCCGCGCTGACGCAGCTGGGCGAGGAAGCATTCCCGGAGGTCGCGGGCGCCGATGCCGACCGGGTCGAACCCCAGCAACAAGGTGTGCGCGGTGACGACGGCTTCGTAGCTCTGCCCCGAACGCAGGGCGAGCGAGGAAAGGTCCTCATCGAGGAACCCGCGGTCGTCCAAGGACGCGATGAGGAGCTTGAGGGCTTCCTGCACCTGCGGGTCTTCGGAGGCGGTGCGGGCCTGCTCGGCCAGATGCTCGGAGAGCGAGGATTCGCCGGTGACCGACTCCAACATATGTCGACGACGTTCTTCATCGTCCTGGGTATACCCCTGCGAACGGATCTCCTCGTAGTAGCTCTCGTCCCAATCCTCCTTCATGCGCCGCAACGCGTCGAAGTCCTCGTCGCCCAAACTCAGTTCGCGTGGGCCCTCTTCCTCAGGCTCGTCGGACGGAGCGGCATCGAGCCGCTCGTTGGAGGTGGGTTCGACTTCCTCTAAGAGCGGGTTGGCCGCCATTTCATCGGCGATTTCACGCAATAACTCCGCGGCTGGGACCTGCAAAATCCGCAAGGACTGCCGCAGCTGGGGCGTCAGGACGAGGCCCTGCACCTGCTTCTGCGATTGATTGACTCCTTGATTGGCCATTAACGCCCTTCAGCAAAGGTAAGTTCAGGCATTTTGCAAAGGGGAAGCATTCCCCCTATCGGCTTGCCACTGTCCCCTCAGGGCTTACCCTCAAGAAGGCCCTAAACCCCTAGGCCACAACGCCCTTATGCGTCATTTTGCCCTATTTATCGACAACGAGGTCCGCGGCCCGCTCAGCGAGTACGAGGTCCAGGACCTGATCAACGCCGGCACGGTCCACGCCGACACGCAATGCGCCCCCGCGGGTTCGACCGAATGGGAGCCGCTCGGCAACCATTTCACCTTCGGGAGCAGCATCAAGCTCACCAAGAAGGTTGAGAAGAGCGAAGCCGAGGCCGAGGTCGACGCCAGCCGTCTCGACGTGGACGTGCGCCGCAAACTGCTCATGTACGGGTTGGCCGACTCGGCCACGGTCGACCAGATTTCCCAAGCCCAGGCTGAAATCGTCCTCGGCGGCCACGAAGCCGACCTGCGCGCCAAGATCAGCGTGCACCGTACGGTCGGGCTCTCCGCTTTCTTCGTGGCCCTCGCCCTCGCCGGCTTCGTCGGCGCCGCTACGGACCTCGGCGGCGCCTTGCTCGGCAAGGCCGCCGCGAAGTTCGCGAAAGACGACCCCAAGGCCCCCGACAACCAAAAGCGCTTCGACTCCGACGTGAAGCGCTTCGAGGAGCTCCAAGCCCAGGTCCAGCTGGCCAATTTCCAACGCCCCACCGGCGGGCAGCTGCTGCGCCCTGTGCTCCTCAACCGCCTGCGCATCCCCGAGAACCAAGGCTTCAAGGTGTCCGGCGCCGTCGACACCTCGCCGCTCGCCAACCTGCTGACGAAGTGGAACATCAAGCTGGACGAAGGCATCAAGGTCTACGCGCTCGGCACGGCGATGCCGGCCGATATCCAACAGAAGGTCTCCGAACAGGCCACCGTGCTGGACACCGTGCTTTCGCCGATGCTCGACGATGCCTCGTTCGAGAAGTTCCGCGCCGAGGCCGTCGCCTCCTTCCCCGTGGACGCGGCGCCCGAATCGGCCCGCCTGAAGTCCGAGATGGAGCAGATGAAGCTGGCCGAACTGAAGACGGCCATCGACCGCGTCGAATTCCGCGCCCGCGAAGCCGACAAGGTCGGCAACTCCAAGTGGGCCGGCGAGCTCCGCACGTTCTCCAGCAAGCTCCGCGACCTGCAGAACCGCATCCGCATCAACGTCGACCCGAACGCCCGCAAGAAGGTCTGGAGCGAATTCAACTCCGGCCTCGGCGCCGAGCTCGGCGCCTGGGTGCTCGCTTCCAACGCCAAGGAAATCAAGGTCGACCAGAACGGGAACTTCCAGATCCCCGAAACGGGCAAGCTCGAAGCCGAAGCTGCCCCGACCCGCCTCCTCGTCACGGCCCAGATCAACGGCGACACGGTCTACCTCGCCTGGGGCTCGAAGTTCCTCGCCTGCCGCGACCTGCGCTCCGAAGAAATCCCGAAGGACGTCTTCCTGACCCGCGAACAGTACAAGGTCCTCGACAAGCCGGTGACCGGCAACCGCCGCCACTACGTCCGCTACCGCGTGGGCGACAAGGAGATCACGGCCAACCGCTTCTCGCCGAAGTGGCACTTCTTCGTGGTCGCCCGCGACAAGGACACGGATCCGCTCATCGTCATGGTCGACGCCGAGACGCACGGGAAGTTCCCCGTCGGCGGCGTCGTCCCGACCGAGCTCCTCGAGAAGTGCGAATCGTTCCCGCGCCTCACGGAATCGCCGGCACCGGCCCCGTTGCTGGCCGCGGAATAAGCGCCGTCCGATGGGTTAGTTGCGGCGGACGTAGCAGTCGGGCTGCGAGCACTCGCCGAGCTTGCTGTCCGTCAGGCGCGTGGCCTTGCCCGTGACGGTGTCGACGATCGCCAGCCAGGACTGCGCATTGAGCGACTGCGTGGCGACGACGTGGCGGCCGTCTGCACACCAGGAACTGTGCGAGAGGCTCAGCGCCGAGGTCGTCGGCACCGCCGTGACCGCGCCGGACTGGAGGTCCGCGACGGCCAGATGCAGGCCACCCGACTGGAACGTGAAGGCGATCAGGCTCGGCTCGACGGGATTCCAGCGCGGCTCGGCGCTGTAGCCATAGCCGGTGGACAGGCGCGAGAGGCCACCGCCGGCCGCGGAGCTGACGTAGATGCCCGGACGGCCCGTGGGGCCGCTGGTCAGCACGAGCCGAGACCCATCAGGCGACCAGGAAGGGTCGGCGTCGACGTCGGGAGTCGCCACGACCACGCGCGCGCCCGAGCCATCGGCGCTCGAGACGTAGATGTCCATGTTGCCACGGTTAGAGGAAGCGAAGGCCAAGCGACCATCGGGACCCGAACTGGCCGCGCCCAAGGCTCCGCGCACGTTCGTGACCACGCCGCGGGGGTTGCCGATGCCATTGGTCGAGAAGAGCTCGGGGAAACCGGTCATGGCCGAAGTGATGAAGGTGAGGCGCGTGCCGTCTTGGTTCCAACGCGGCGAGTGCGTGGTGTTTCGGAGGTTGGTGATCCGCGCGGTCTTGGAGTGGACGAGGTTGGTGGTGTAGATCTCCTGGTTGCCGGTGAACTTCGAGACGAACGCGACCTTGGTCCCGGCGAAGAGCGGCTTCAGCTTCCAGGCGCGGCCCAAGCCGACGACGGCGGCGTCGGCGACGCGCAAGGCCAAGTCATCTTGATCGCGGCCTTCCACCGTGGTCTGGAAGGCGAAACTGGGGTGCTCGCAGGCGACCACGGCGGTGGTGCCCGTGCGGCCGATGGTCACGCGCACCGCGGAATTGGCGCGGACGCTGAAGGCGCCGTGCGCACCCAAGGCGAAGGTGGTCAGCTCGCCGATGGTGGCATCGTCGCTGACGACGGTGACCGGCATGATGCCCTGCTTCATCAAGGCGTCGATGCTGTCGTTGACGACGATACGGGTCTGAGCCGAGGCGGCGACGGCGCCGAAGGCCAACAGGGTCACGAGGCCCAGCGAGAGGCGGAAGAACTTCATGGATGGTAAAAGCGATAGCAGTTTGACCTAAGGTGGGGCGGGACTTCAATCCTGCTCATGCCGCTCGACAAGGATTCCGTCCAAAAGGCCCTCGGCCAAGTCCGCTACCCGGGCTTCAGCCGTGACATCGTCTCGTTCGGGCTCCTGCGTGGCATCGAGGTCACGCCCGCGGGCAAGGTGACGGTCGGCCTCGCGGTGACCACGGCCGACCCCAAGATCCCCAAGCAGCTCTACGATGAGATCGAGGCCGCCCTCAAAGCCGCCGGCGCCGTCGACCCCGAGATCGCCATCACGGTGACGGTCCCGAAAGCCGCCCCAGGGGCCGCCGCCGAGGTCAAGCTGCCGGCCAACGCCGGCGTGGGCCAGATCAAGCACATCATCGCCGTCGCCAGTGGCAAGGGCGGGGTCGGCAAGTCGACCTTCGCGGTCAACCTGGCCTGCGCCCTCGCCCGCTCCTTGTCCGAGCAGGGCCGCCCCAACCGGGTCGGGCTGATGGACTGCGACATCTACGGGCCGTCGGTCCCCCTGATGATCGGCCTGAGCGCTCGCCCGGAGATGGAGGGCGACGTGCTCCTGCCGCTCGAGAACTTCGGGGTGAAGGTCATGTCCATGGGCCTGCTCATCGACGCCGACGCCCCCGTGGTCTGGCGCGGCCCGATGATCATGAAGACGATCTCGCAGTTCGCGACCAACGTGCGCTGGGGCGAACTGGACGTCCTGCTCATCGACCTCCCCCCGGGCACCGGCGACGCCCAGCTCTCCATCGCCCAAGCGATGGCCCTCAGCGGTGCGGTCATCGTGACGACCCCCCAGACGGCGGCGGTCTCCGTCGCCCTGCGCGGTGCGGCCATGTTCGGCAAGGTCGGCGTGCCCATCTTGGGCGTGGCCGAGAACATGAGCCATTTCGAGGGCCCCGACGGCCAACGCCAATACCTCTTCGGCCAAGGCGGCGGCCTCAAGGTCGCGACGGCCCTCCAGACCGAACTTCTGGGCGAAGTGCCGCTCGACCCCGCCGTCCGCCAAGGGGGCGACCATGGCATCCCGGTCGTCATCAGCCACCCGGACAGCAACGCCGCCCGGGTCTTCAAATCCGTCGCCCTCACGGTCCTGCGCAAACTGGCCACGGCTTCGTGACGTCGATGTCACGACCGGCTTGCCAAGCCGGTCCCGACCGTTTTTAATTCTTCCTAAGGATGAACTCAGAGCCGACGACCCCGCACGAAGACGCCGATTTGGCGGCGCGGTCGTCGCTTTACGCGGAGTTCCTCGCCGAGCGCGAAGAGATCCTTCGCCATAAGTGGATCGAGTCCGAGAAGGCGGGTAAGGACATCGGCTTTGAACGCGCGATGATTGACTGGAAGCGCCACCATCGGGCCCGCTGGCGCTCCCAGCGTCGCGTCGGCCAAAACGGCTAAGGCCCCTTCGTGGGCACCCCTCCAAAGCAGAAGGCCGATGCGGATGCATCGGCCTTCGGGCTTGAACAGAGCAACCGGGCTTAGCCCTTGATCTCCTTGTGCAGCGTGTGGCGGCGCAGGGAGGGGTTGTACTTCTTGAGTTCAACCTTCTCCTGAGAAAGCTTCTTGTTGCGAGTGGTCATGTAACGGGAGGGGTTCTTACCTTCCTTACGGGCTTCGGTGCACTCGATGATAACGGTTTCGCGGGCCATGGTTTTGGGTGTTGTGAGGGGTCAGACTTGGGGGGTGGGAGGGGGTGGAGCAAGCCCGAAAACAAGTCGGGCGGCCAAATTGGCCGCCCGTGCTTGGGTTTGGGACCTGGAGGGTTACCTCAGCCCCACAAACGCTTCTTATGGCGGGAATCCTTGGAGCGCTTACGGCGCTTGTGCTTGTTCATCTTCAGACGACGCTTTTTCTTGAGGCTTCCCATAGTTTGGTTGGTGGCTGGCATCTAGGCGAGGGGCTGGCCCGCAGTAAAGCCGAAACTACGCCGAAATGCGGGTATCGCAAAACCAGGTTCCGGCCCCCCAGCACCGTACGAGGGCCTGCCGAATGGGTTCCGACTCGGCCCCATCGGTGTAAAACGCAAAACAGGCGCTCCCACTGCCGGTCATCCGGAAGACGACGCCCTGGCTCTGCGCTAGGGCCTCCACCGCCGCCGGCAAAGCCAAGTATTTGGAGAAAACGGGCTCAGCTAAGGTATTGCCCAACGCAGAGGGGTCACGGACTGGCTGCTCCAACCAAGCCGCCAAGGCGGCTTCCGCCGTCGCCGCCGCCGTGTAGGCCTGCGACTTGACCAAGAGGCCATAGGCTTCCGGGGTAGGCACTCCAAACGGGGGCTTGGCCACCAACACGCGTCGGCCAGCCAGCGCCTCGCGGGCGGCAACAGGAATCAGTTCCAAGCGCTCTCCCCTGCCCCGCATGACCGCGGGCTGCCCACGCACGAAATAGGGGCAATCGGAACCGACTTCGGCGGCGATGGTTTCCAGCGCCGCGAGGCCCAAGGGTTGAGCCACGGTGCGATCCAGAAGCCGTAAGGCGGCCGCGGCATCGGAACTGCCGCCGCCTAAGCCAGCACCGCTCGGGACCAGTTTACGGAGATGAAAATGGCCGGACGCAACGTCGGGCCGGTGGCGACGATAGGCTGCGACGGCCTTTAAAACGAGGTTCGTGCCATCCGTCGGCAAACGAGGGTCATCGCAGGTCAGCTTCCACTCGCCGCCCGGCGTGAACTCCAAGGTGTCGGCGAGTTCCAAGGAAGCGACGAGGCTGATGAGGTCATGGAAGCCGTCCGCGCGTCTTCCCGTGACGGCGAGCGAGAGGTTGAGCTTGGCGGGCGCGCGTTCGGTCAGCATGGTTTCAGGCCCGCGGATGGGCCTTGCGGTGCACGTCGCGGAGTTTGGCGACGGTGAGGTGCGTGTAGATCTGCGTGGTCGAAAGCGAGGCGTGGCCAAGCTGCTCCTGGACGAGGCGAAGGTCGGCGCCGTTGGCCAAGAGGTGCGTGGCGCAGGCGTGGCGAAGCTTGTGCGGAGTGAGGTCTGCCGGCAAGCCGGCGGACGCCAGCTTGCGCTTCAGCATCAGCTGCACGGTGCGCGGGTACAGGGGGCCGCCCCGCGGCGCCAAGAGCAGCGGTTCGCCGCGCGCCGGCTGCCCGCGCAAGGCCAAGTAAGCGCGCACCGCCGCCAAAGCGGTTTCGCCGACCGGAACGACGCGTTCCTTCGAGCCCTTGCCCATGAGACGTACAAGGCCGGTCGAGAGGTCGAGGTCGCCGCCGCAGAGGCCGCAGAGTTCCGAGACGCGGAGGCCACCGCCATACAGGAGTTCCAGGACGGCCTGATCGCGGGCTTCCACGGTCGGGGTCTGCTCTTCCAAAGAGCCAGTCTCCAGCAAGGCCTCCGTCTGCGGTTCGGTCAGGAACTTCGGCAGAGACCGCGGGAGCTTCGGCAAGACGAGACCGGCGGCAGGCGTCGAGGTGATGCCGCCGCGCTCGCGGAGGTCGGCCAAGAAGGCCCGCAGGGCCGAGACTTGGTTATGCACCGAGGTGCGTTGATGCGTCTGCTGGCGCTCGATGACGAAGTCGCGGAGGTTCCGAGCGGTCAGCCGCGACCAATCCCCATCCCAGCCGCCATTCGTCTGCATCCAGCGGGCAAAGCCTTTCAGCGAGCGGCCATACGTCAGGCAGGTCCGCGGCGACAGGCGTCGCCCAGCGAGCTGCCGACTGAGGTAGTCGGAGACTTCCTTCAAGCCCGGCCAAGCGGTCGGATCCCCGTCGTCGTCAGACTGGACGGGGCGAGGCTTCACGCCGAGGGCTTCTGGCCGTGTTCGGCGCGCACCGTGATGCCGATGCCACCGCGGACGCCGAAGGCGCCGGTGACTTCGCACCACACGGGGTCCAAGGCCGCGACGAGGTCGTCGAGGATCTTGTTCGTGAGGTGCTCATGGAACATGCCCTGCTGGCGGTAGCTCCAGTAGTAGAGTTTGAGCGACTTGGACTCGACGATGCGCGGACCAGGCACGTAGCGGATCGTGATCTTGGCGAAGTCGGGCTGGCCGGTGGCCGGGCATAGGCAGGTGAACTCTTCCGTCGAGAGCTCGACGGTGTAGTTCCGGCCCGCGTTGCGGTTCGGGAAGGTCTCCAGCGTCTGCTGGGGCTTGTTCTGGGTGTTCCCGAGGTGGGAGAGCCCGGTGAGGTCTTGAGGCTGCGTGGCCATGAGCCTCAAGGGAAGCAGAGCCCGCCCCGGTGTCCAGCGGAGAAGCAGGAAAGAGGGCCAACGGGGGCGAAACCGGCTTGCCTAGGCGGGCGGGTGCGGTTGCCTCCATCTTACCCACGCGTGCATGGAACCTAGGCCTATCGCCATCCTCGGGGCCACCGGCTCCATCGGCACGACCACCCTCGCGGTTGTCCGGGCGCACCCGACCTTGCTGCGGGTGGCGGGTCTCGCCGCGCACTCGCGCTGGCGTGAATTGATTGGGCCGGTGCAGGAGTTCCAGGTGAAGGCCATCGCATTGGCCGACCCGGCCGCCGCCGCGGCTGCCCGGGCGTCCGGAGAGTTCCCGGGTGTGCGGATTCTTGAGGGCACCGCCGGGCTCACGGAAATCGCCTGCCTGCCCGAGGTGCATACGGTGGTCTCCGCCGTGGTCGGCACGGCCGGCCTCGCCCCCACCCTCGCCGCCTTGCGCGCCCGCAAGCACGTCGCCCTCGCCAGCAAGGAACTGCTGGTGCTGGCCGGCAAGTTCGTCACGGCCGCGGCCCGCGAGGCGGGTACGCCCTTGCTGCCGGTCGACAGCGAACACAACGCCATCCATCAGCTGCTCCGCGGCAAGGAACGCGCCGAGATCGCCCGCTTGGTGCTCACGGCTTCCGGCGGGGCTTTCCGCGACACGCCCTTGGCCGACCTCGCCCGCGTGACGGTCGCTCAAGCGCTCCAGCATCCGAACTGGAACATGGGGCCGAAGGTGACGATCGATTCGGCGACGATGGCCAACAAGGGGCTCGAGGTGATCGAAGCGCGCTGGTTGTTCGACCTGCCGGAGAGCCGCATCGACGTGGTCGTCCACCCGCAGAGCATCATCCATTCGCTCGTGACGCTCAGCGACGGCAGCCTGCAGGCGCAGCTGTCCCCGCCTCACATGGCCTATCCGATCCAGGATTGCCTGCTCTTCCCGCGCCGCCTGCCCTGCCCCGCCCCGCAACTCAACGTCGCCGAGGCGCTCGCGCTCTCGATGTCCCCGCCCGACCCCGCACGCTACCCCTGCCTCGGCTTGGCCCGCGCCGCGGCCGCCGCCGGCGGCACCGCCCCCGCGATCTTCAACGCCGCCAACGAGGTCGCGGTCGAGGCCTTCGTCGCCGGTCGCCTGCCGTTCACGGGCATCGCCGAGCTGGTCCAACGGACGCTCGCCGCCCAAGCCGCCCCCGAACCGGCCACGCTTGCCGACGTCCTCGCGGTCGACGCCGCCGCCCGCCAGACTGCTTCCAGGCTCGCCCCGGGCCTCGTCCGCTGACACATCAACCCCTGCCCTTTTTCTAATGGATAATACTTTCCTTGGTGACCTCGCGACTTCCGTGCGCGGCGTCGTGCTGCTCGCCCTCTTCTTCGGCGGCTCGATCTTCGTCCACGAGCTCGGCCACTTCCTCGCCGCCCGCTGGCGCGGCCTGAAGATCGAGCGCTTCTCCATCGGGTTCGGCCCGAAGATCTTCGGCTGGACCGGCAAGGACGGCGTCGACTACCGCGTATCCTGGATCCCGCTCGGCGGCTACGTGGCGCTGCCCCAGATGGGCGACCCCGAAGCCCTCGAGGGCGCGACCGAAAGCGACGCCGAGAAGCTCCCGGAGATCTCCTACGCCGACAAGATGATCGTCGCCGTGATGGGCGCGGTCTTCAACGTGATCTTCGCGTTTACGCTCGCGACCATCCTCTGGTTCACGGGCATGCCCGTGGCCGAAGGCAGCGGCAGCACCATCGTGGGCTACGTCCCCGAACAGGTGGTGACGAGCTCAGGCCAGCTGTCGGAACTCGGCCTCGGCCAGACGGTCCCCGGCCCGGCCTTCACCGCCGGCATCCGTTCGGGCGACGAGGTCCTCGCCGTCGACGGCGTCGAGGTGAAGTCCTTCACGCAGATCACCGAAGCGGTCATGCTCGGCAACGGGATGAACTCGCAGAAGCAGCCGGTCGCGACGTTCACGGTCAAGCGCGGCGCGGAGAAACTCGACATCACCGTCTTGCCCGCCCGCGTGGAACTCAACGCCCGCAGCGGCGACAAGGTCCGCGTGGCCGGCCTGATGCCCCGCGCCGACGTCATCCTCACCGCGCCGGCCCCCGGCTCGCCCGCCGCGAAGGCCGGCCTGCGCCGCGAAGACCGCGTGGTGGCCGTCGACGGTCGCCCCGTCAACAACCCGACGGAGTTCCTCGAATACATGCGCCACGCCGGCCCCGGCGAACGGACGCTCCAGGTTTCCCGCGTCGACGCCGACGGCAAGGGCCAGCTGCTCACCGTCAAGGTCGACCCCAAGATCAGCCCGACGACCCAGCCGGTCGGCCTCATCAGCTACGGTGAAGGCGACAAGCGCCATTCCATCGTGCTGGTCCCGGTCACGCGCGACCTGCTGAGCAACGACCCCGCCGCCGCCCGCGACCAGCTCATGGTCTTCGGGGTCTCGCCCGAAGACTCCACCCGCACCGACCAACTGCGCGTCGGCACCATCCTGGACAAGGTCGACGGCAAGGAACTGACGGTGCTCCGCTCCCTCGACGACCTCGAGAAGGCCTGCGGCCCCGGCCGGCGTGCGCTGACGTTCTACTGGAAGCGCGCCAACGGCGACGCGGGCAACTTCACCCTCGAAAACGCCGAAGTGAAGCGCGGCAAGCCGGTCGAGCGCGCCTTGATCGGCGTGTCCTTCCTGGCCAAGCCGGAGATCGCCCACCACAACCCGTTCGAGACGTGCGCGCACATCGTGAAGCAGACGTTCACGACCCTGGGCCGGCTCTTCGACCGCGACTCCGACATCAAGGTCAACCAACTGGCGTCCGTCATCTCCATCGGGAAGACGTACTACAACATCTCCGAAGACCTCCGCCGCGTGCTCTGGTTCACGGTCCTCATCAACCTCAACCTGGCCATCCTCAACCTGATGCCGATCCCTGTCCTCGACGGCGGCCACATGCTCATCGCGACGATCTCCAAGCTGACCAAGAACGCGCTCAACGCGAAGGCCGTGACGATCGTCCAGTTCGCGTGCATGGCCATGATCCTGTCCCTGATGGGCTACATCATCCTGAACGACGTCCGCCGTTGCTCCGGCGACAGCGAACGCCAGCTGAAGCAGCAGATCCTCGACCGCCACGTGAATCGGGCCGTGGAATACGCCGAAAAGCGCTAAGCGGGAAAAGTTTCCGCAAATCGGCAAAAAGTTCGCTCCGCGTAGGCTGGGCTTGATGCACTAGGGTCTTCCCCTAGGGTAGCGTCATGTCCACCCCCGAAGACTTCGCCTCCTCGCGCCGTTCCTTCCTCGGCGCCGCTGCTGCCGCCGCCGCTTTCGCTGGCCTCGCCCTGCCCGGCTCCCTCGCCGCCCAAGAGGCGCCCAAGAACGGCTCCAAGAAGAACAACAAGAAGAAGGCCTACATCTACGCCTTCCACGTCGGCAAGATCGAGGCGTGGTCCATCAGCGACGGTTGGGGCACGTTCGGCAAGTGCGTCTCCAACAAGATGTGGCCACCGGCCCAACGTCCCGAGATGACCAAGGCCCTCAAGGACCTAGGCGAACGCCCCGATGACGTGACGCTCTACATCAACGTCCTGGTGCTCCGCCTCGGCAAGGAGGTCGTCATCGTCGACGCCGGTTTCGGCGCCTACAACAAGAACGCCAACTGGGGCTGGCTCGCCGACGCGCTCGACACGATCGGCATCAAGCCCGAGGACGTCACCCATGGCCTGCTCAGCCACTCGCACTCCGACCACATCGGCGGCTTTTTCCAGGGCAACAAGATCCTCTTCCCCAACGCGGCCATCCACGTGCTGCAGTCCGAGGTCGACTTCTGGCGCGCGGCCAAGCCCGACTTCTCCGAGTCGCACCGCACCGACGATATCCCGGGGCTCATCAAGATGGTCCGCAATGGCTTCGATACGCTGCAGCCCAACTTGGTCCTCCACAAGGATGGCGACCAGATCCTCAACGGGGCCATCACCATCATCGCCGCCCCGGGCCACACGTCGGGCCACGCGATCTACCGCATCAAGGATGGCCAGGACTCGCTCCTGCACTTGTCCGACTTGGCCCACAACCACGTGCTGATGCTCCATGACCCTTCCTGGTTCATCGACTTCGACCACCACCCCGACCAAGCCATCGCGACCCGCCGCAAGGTGTTCGCCGAGATCGGCGCCACCCGCGAACGCGCCTACGGCTTCCACCTGCCTTGGCCCGGCCTGGGCGTGATCGTGCCCAAGGGCAAGGACAGCTACTTCTGGTCCGCCGAGAGCTGGCGCTGGGATGTTTGAGGTGCGTTGACGAACCGCGGCAAAGGGGTTGAGATAACCCCATGCCTTCGGAGTATTGCCCGTCCCGCCACCGCACGGTGCGCCGCCTCACCCGCGTGGTGCAGGTGGGCGACGTGGGCGTGGGGGGCAAGCACCCGCTCCGCCTGCAGTCGATGACGACGTCCGACACCGAGGACGTGGCGGCAACGGTGGCCCAATGCAT
>JBEGRN010000021.1:0-12935 GCA_041180425.1 Verrucomicrobiota bacterium | reverse complement strand
CAGGAAATCGAGTTTTCGGCCGCTTTTCTCGACCTTCAACTCATTGGTAAACTGCAAGATGTGGCTTTTCAGGCGCACCACCTCCTCGGTGATGTCGCAACGGTCGGCAAAGAGCGCGAGTTCCTTGAGGACGCGGTCGTCATTCGGATCCAACCCGAGCCCGGCTTCCTGCAGTCGCTTCAGCAAGGCGGCACGATGCTTCTTCGGCGCCTCCTTCTCCCCTGCTTCCATATCGGCGACGAGCGAGGCGATTTTCTGGAGACGCGCAGTGAGGTCGGCGACCAGGCTCCGGCCCTCCGCCTCGCGCATCGCCACGAGCTGCTCCAAAGCCGCCGCAAAGCCAGCGGCCACGGCGGCCTCGCAATGCTCCAGCGTCGGGAGCGGGGCGCGCGTCGCGCGCTTGGACTCCGCGAGTTGCAGCAGGAGGCGCGCATCCGGCTCAAACGGCACGCCAGCACGCGCAGCCAACGCCCGCAGGTCAGCGAGCGTGCTGAGAACCGAGGCTTCATCCCAACCAGCGGAGGGCTTGGCGGCCACGTCGGCGAACGTCACCCGGACGGTCACTTTGCCCCGCACCAAGCGCGCGCGGATCCACGGCGCCGACAAGGTCTCGAGCGTCGCCCACTCCTCGGGCGCGTAACAGGAGACCTGCAGGTTCTTCTGGTTGACCGTGGCGATCTCGACGGAAAGACGGCGGTCCGGCAGGTTGATCTCCCCGCGGCCGAAACCGGTCATCGAAGTCGCCGCCATGCGTCAGAGCTTGATCTCCACGCCCATCGCGCGGGCGGCGCTCCACACGTCCTTGTCACCACGCCCCGAGAGGTTGATGAGCACGATGTTCGTGCGCGGGCCATCGGCCGCGACCTTGCAGCCGTGCGCGATCGCGTGGCTCGATTCGAGCGCCGGAATGATGCCCTCGGTGCGCGACAAGAGCTGGAACGCGTCCAGGCATTCCTGGTCGTTGGCGTAGGCGAACTCGATGCGGCCTTTGTCGTGGTAGTAAGCGTGTTCGGGACCGACCGCGGCGTAGTCGAGGCCCGCGGAGACGGAGTGCGTGCCTTCGATCTGGCCTTCGCCGTCTTGGAGGATGTGCGTCATGCAGCCTTGCAGGACGCCCAAGCGACCGCCGGCGAAGCGCGCGGCATGCTCGCCGGTCTTGATCGCGCGGCCACCGGCCTCGACGCCGATGAGCTGCACGCCGGGCTCGTCGAGGTATTCGAAGAAGGAACCGATGGCGTTGGAACCGCCGCCGACGCAGGCCACGACGGTGTCGGGCAAGCGGTCTTCGGCGCGGATCATCTGCTGCTTGGACTCCAGGGAGATGATGCGGTGGAAATCGCGGACCATCATCGGATAAGGGTGCGAACCATAAGCCGTCCCCAAGATGTAGTGCGTGTCACGGACGTTGGTCACCCAGTCGCGCATGGCTTCGTTGACGGCTTCCTTCAGCGTGCGCTGGCCGGCTTCGACCCCACGGACCTCCGCGCCCATGAGGCGCATGCGGTAGACGTTGAGGGCCTGGCGCTCCATGTCCGTGGCGCCCATGTAGATGACGCACTTCAGGCCGAAACGCGCGCAGACGGCGGCGGTCGCGGTGCCGTGCTGACCGGCGCCGGTCTCAGCGATGATGCGCTTCTTGCCCATGCGCACGGCGAGCAACGCCTGGCCGATGACGTTGTTGATCTTGTGGGCCCCGGTGTGGAGCATGTCCTCGCGCTTAAGGTAGATCTTGGACCCACCGCAGTGCTTGGTCAGGGCTTCGGCGTAATACAGGCCCGTCGGGCGGCCGGCGTATTCGACGAGCATGTCGGCGTAAGCCTTCTGGAAGACTGGGTCTCGGCGCGCTTCCTCGTAGGCCTTGGTCAGGTCAAGCAACGGCGTCATCAACGTCTCGGGGACATACATGCCGCCGAACTGGCCGAAGCGGCCATGGACGTCGGGAACCTGAAAGCGAGGCTCGGTGGTCGGGATGAGGCTGGAGGCCGACATAAAGTTACCTCGCATAAAGCGGGAAGCACTCGGAAGGGCAAGCGACAAGGACACATCGCTGGTCTTGCCCTGCTCCGCCGAAACGACCATTAGAAGGCCATGCGTGGCCTCTGCCTCCTCCTGCTGACCCTTTGGGTTACACCCTCGATCTCCGCCGCGACGCCCTCCCCGACCGCGGAGGTCAGCGCTGAAGAGGCCCGCGCGCAGTTCACGCCCGCCCGCGTCGTCGTCACCGGCGTCGTCGAAGGGGTGACCGAATTCCTGCCGGTGTCCTCGACCGGCCACATGATCATCAGCGACCGCCTCCTCGGCGTCGACAACGACGAGCACAAGTTCGTGCAGGGCGTCGTCGACCGCAAAGGCCGCCCGGTCAACCTCGACCGCGTGGCCGACGACTACATCGTGATCATCCAATTCGGCGCCATCCTCGCGGTGTTCGTGGTCTTCTTCGGACGCCTGCGGCAATTGGCGGCGGGCTTGCTCCGCTGGGAAGCTTCGGCCGTCGCGCTCACGCGTTCCATCGCCATCGCCTTCTTCCCGGCCGCGGTCTTGGGCTACCTCCTGAAGGCCTACATCCCCTTCAGCATCGAGATCGTCGCCGTCGCGCTCATCGCTGGGGGACTGGTCATCCTCCTAGCGGAGCAGTACCTGCCGAAGCACGCCGCGCAGCCCGACGAGGTCCTGCGCCTCAGCTGGCGCCAAGCGTTGGCGATCGGCCTCTGCCAGTGCGTGGCGCTCATCCCCGGGACGAGCCGTTCCTTGGCAACGATCCTCGGCGGCCGCTGGGCCGGCCTTTCCAGCGCGGCGGCGACGGAGTTCTCCTTCTTGGTGGGCTTGGCCATCCTGACCGCCGCGTCCTTGTATAAGGCCTACGCGCTCGGGCCCGCGCTGACGCAAGTCTACCCCGTCGCCGGCGCTGGCGTCGGCCTGCTGATCGCCGCCGTCACGGCGTTCCTCTCGGTCAAGTGGATGGTCGGCTTCATCATGCGCCGCGGCATGGGACCGTTCGCCTGGTACCGCATCGGGCTCGGCACCGCGATCTTCCTCTGGCTGGCCGTGCGCTGAGGACGACAAACGCCACGCACCTCGCCAAGCTCTGACAATGCCGAATCCCGGAAGACTCGCCAACTGGCCTCTCTCGCTTCGCCTGCTCCTGCCAGCAGCCTTGGCCTGCCTGGCCTGCTCGCCCCTCGTTGCCACGGAATTCCGCGTGCTCGGAGAGGAGATCGACCTCCCGACTCCGCCGCGGATGACGATGCTCGCGGAATCCGACCCGCTGATCGCCAAAATCGAAGCGGCACAAGAGCAGCTCTTCGCCAAACTCCCGGCCAAGGATCGCCCCAGCCAACGCACCACCCGGGTCATCGCGGTCTACGAACGACGGACGGACCCCAACAAGGCACTCATGGGCGTCGTCATGCCCTGCCCGATGCCAGACGTCTTCGCCGACCAGCATCACGATGAGTCGAGCTTCGCACGGGCGAGCCTCTCCGACCGCATTCCCGACGAGAAGACGGAGCGCCATCGCTTCTACTGGAAGCACCCCGAAGCCAATGAGTTTTCGGCCTACCTTTTGTGCCGCGGAAAAGTCCTGTTCGTCACCTTCTTCGAAACCGTGCCTGGAGGCAAGGCCCAGAGACCTTCCGACATCGAACTCGCTGAGCTCAAGCATTGGATTGCCGAGGTCGAGCGAACCAACCCTGCCACCGGCACCGGCCTCCTCGACCCGACCACGGTCTCCATCGTCTGCCTGCTTGGCTCGATCGCCTCGATTTTCTACTGGATTAACCGCGCGAAGCTGAGGGCCAAAGGCGAAGCCCCTGCGCCGATTCCTCCCGGCATCCTGTAAAGGCAGTTCCCCCTGCCCACCCCTGCCGCAACTACCCCCGCCTCAAGGCCTTGCGGGTGCGGCCCATCGGCCGGTCGACCGTAGTTATTCCCAACGGGTGTCGCCCGCTTAACCCTTTGGGCAAAAGGGGTTTGACTCCCTTATTCAGAGGTTATTCATAAAGGAAACCAACCCAACTGATGTTCAAGCGCTTCCCCGGGCTATTCACGCAAGCCATCGGCATCGACCTCGGTACCGCCAACACGCTCGTCTTCCTGAAGGATCGCGGCGTCGTGCTCCGCGAACCCTCGGTCGTGGCCATCCGCTCGACCACGCGCAAGCCCATCGCCGTCGGCAACGAAGCGAAGATGATGCTCGGCCGCACGCCGGGCGACATCCAAGCCCTCCGCCCCATGAAGGACGGCGTCATCGCCGACTTCGAGATCAGCGAGCACATGCTCCGCTACTTCATCGGCAAGGTCGCCCGTAAGTCCATCTTCACGAACCTCACCGTCGTCGTCGCCGTCCCTTACGGCATCACCGCCGTCGAGCGCCGCGCCGTCATGGATTCCGCCTACCGCGCGGGCGCCGACGACGTCATCACCATCCCTGAGCCGGTGGCCTCCGCCATCGGCGTCGGTCTCCCGGTCGAAGAGCCCACCGGCTCCATGATCGTCGACATCGGCGGCGGCACGACCGAAGTCGCCGTCATCTCCCTCGGTGGCATCGTCCACGCCCGCTCCATCCGCGTCGGCGGCGACGAGTTCGACCTCTCCATCATCAAGTACATCCGCTCCTCGTACAACCTGATCATCGGCGAACGCACCGCGGAAGAGATCAAGATTAAGATCGGCTCCGCCTACGCCCTCGAGTCGGAGATGACCTACGAAGTGCGCGGCCGCGACGCTGTCACTGGCCTCCCCCGCTCCCTCCACCTGACCTCGCAGGAAGTGCGCGAGGCCATGGCCGACAACGTCAACCAGATCATCGAGGCCGTGAAGAGCTCGCTGGAACGCATCCCGCCGGAACTCTCCGCCGACCTCGTGGACCGCGGCATCGTCATCGCCGGTGGCGGCGCCCTCATCCGCCGCATCGACCGCGCCATCTCCGAAGCCACCGGCCTGCCGGTGATCATCGCCGAAGACCCCCTCTGCGCCGTCGTCAACGGTACCGGCAAGATCCTCGCCAACGCCTCCCGCTGGAGCGGCCGGGAGTAAGCCCCGCGGGCTGACCCGCCATGGACAACAACCGCCAAGGCGCCAAGGCTTCCTACGTCGCGCTCGTGTTCTTCATCGGGCTGTGGATGCTGCTGCCCAGCGTCGTCCGCCGCTTCAACCGCGAAGCCTTCGCCGAATTCCAGGCGCCGGCCCTGCACTTGGTCGGTAAAGGCCGCGACCTGGCCCGCTACTGGGAACTCAAGAGCCGCACGCCCGAAGAGCTCGCCGCCGCCTCGCGCGACCTCGCCCGCATCAACGCGGCGCTCGAGCTGAAGATCCACGCCCTCGACGATGCGCGGAAGGAGAACATCCGCCTCCGGGAGATGCTCCGCTACCCAGCCAACACCGAGTTCCTCACCGTCGTCGCCCGCGTCTCCGTCCGCGAGACCTCCTCTTGGTGGCAGCGCATCGTCATCCGCAAGGGCCGGAGCGACGGCATCCGCCCGGGCTGCCCGGTCGTCTTCGGCGACCGCGTCATTGGCCGCGTCAGCACGGTGCACCTCACGACCAGCGAGGTCGAACTCGTCACCAGCCCAGGCTTCCGTTGCACGGCCTTCCTCGAGGGCGACGAACAGTTCCACGTCGTGCACGTCAGCGGCCGCGCGGGCCTCTCCCTCTCCGCCCCGCGCGCGATGGTCTCGATCATCCCGCTAGACTACCACCCGCCCGCCGGCCAGATCGCCAAGGTGATGACGACCGGACTCGGCGGCGTCTTCCCTTCGGGCCTGACCTTGGGGACGCTCGAGGACGGCGCCCAACCCACCGCCGAGAAACACATGCAGGAAGGCGTGCTGACGCCGGCCAAGGAACTCAACTTCATCCAAGAGGTGTCGGTGCTCGTCCCGAAATACCCCACCGCCGGTGAGATCCTGCTCACGCCGGCGGATAACGCGAAGCCGGACGAATTCCGATGAGCCTGAGCTGGGCGTGGCTGATCCTCCTGCTGGCGACGTACCCCTGGTTGCTGGGCGTTGACCTGCTGTCCGACAGTTTCGCGACCTCCGGCGTGACCTTGTTCATCTCGGGCGCCGCGCTCATCGCGCCTTGCCGCCGCCTGCGCCGTTGGCAGGCCGTGCTCTTCGCCGCCTGCGTCGGCTTCCTCTTCGAAGCCCTGCGTCCCATCCCCGACGGTGCGCTGGCGCTCCTGCTCGTCTTGGTCGCCATCTACCTGACCTCCCACCGCGACCTGCTCCGGGACACGCCCAAGATGTTCCTCGCCGCCATCGCGGTCAACATGCTCGCCTGCACGGCTTGGTTCTTCGCCGCCGCCTTAGCGCACACCAAGCAGGTCCCGCTGCTCTCGCTCCACTTCCTCGGTCAATGGCTGCTCCACGTGCTGCTCGCCATCATCCTCGCCACCCTGCTGCTCGCGCCCCTCGCCTTGGTCCAGAACTTCGCGATGGATAAGGCCGGCCTGCCGCAACCCGACGAAGCCGCATGAATGACGACCGCGCTGCGGGCGGCTCGGCGCCCTCCGACCCTATCTCCTCCTGGCGGCTCCAGGCGGTGTTCTTCTTTTTCCTGGCGGGCTTCGTCTACGTCGGCATCGGCTTGGGCTATCGCCAATTGGCGCAGAACGGCGACCTGATCGACCAAGCCGAGCGCCAGAGCCGCCGCGTGGTCGTGCGCCCGCCCTCCCGCGGCAAGATCTTCGACCGCAACGGGTACATCCTGGTCGACAACCGGGTCCGCTGGAGCGTCAAGGCCGACCTCCTCGCACTGCAGCCGGAGTTCCGCAAGGAATACCTCGAGCTCCTGCAGAAGGAGAAAGCGCGCTTCCCGGACCGCCGGCCCGACTACGACCAGCTCCAGCAGACCGCGCGCCTCAACGTGCTCAACGCTTGGCTGACGAAGATCTGGTTCGTCATCGATTCGACCAACCAGAAGACGGCGAAAGGCGCGGCCAAGGTGAAGTCGACGCCGCAGCTCCACCCCGAGGAGCGCATGGTGCATCCGGACGCGCTCCGTAAGCACCTGACGGAACGGCGGGCGCTGAAGTTCCCGCTCATCCTTGACCTCGCTTTCCCGAACTCTGGCCAAGCCATGACGCCCGAGGAAGGCAATCGCGCCGTCGCCCGCTTCATCGAGCAGTTCCCCGTCCAAGGACCCATCACCTTGGAGGCCGACATGGTCCGCTCCTACCCCAACGGCAAGCTGGCCGCGCACGTCCTCGGCTATGTCCGCGACTCCGACGTCATCAAGAGCGACCCCGACGACTTCGACGACGAGGACCTGAGCAAGCTCCATAAGCTCGCATACGTCGGCAAGAAAGGCGCCGAGGGCATCGAGGCGACCTACAACGAAGTGCTCTCCGGCCGCAATGGTTGGGAGCTCTGGACGAAGACGTCGTCGGGCTACAACAAGGACCTGCTGAAGTTCTCCGCCCCGCGGCAAGGGGCCAACGTGATCCTCTCGCTCGACACCAAGATCCAGAAGGCCGCCGAAGGCGCCCTCGCGCAGATCGTCGACTCGCAAGGCAAGCCCTTGCCCGCTGCCGCCGTGATGCTCGACGTGAACACCGGCGAAATCCTCGCGCTCGCCAGCCAGCCTTCCTTCGACCCCAACGAGATGGCGGACCGCGTCACGCAGGTCTACTTCGACAAGGTGAACGCCGAAGGCGGTTGGCTCAACCGCTCCATCCAAGGCCTGTACCCGCCTGGCTCGACGTTCAAGCTCATCACCGCCACGGCCGGCATGCGCAACCACAAGGTCGATTGGGATGACATCCTCGACTGCGGCCCCAGCTACATGGTCGGCGGCCGCGCCTTCCCAGAGCACGAGCCGTCCGGCTACGGCCAAGTCGACCTGGAGAAGATGCTGGCGGTCTCGTGCAACGTCTGGAACTACCAGGTCGGCCTCCGCACCGGTCCCGACGCCTTGGCCAAGGAAGCCCGCCGCTTCGGCCTCGATGCGCCGTTGCTGCAGAAGCCACCGTCCCTCGACAACCCGTCGGCCACCGAGTTGCCGAACCCAGCGACCCGCATGGTCGTGCCCGACCGCGACTACAAGAAGCGCGTCGCCGGCGAGGCCTGGGCCGACGGCGACACGGCCAATACTTCCATCGGCCAAGGGTACCTGCTGACCACGCCGCTGCACATGGCCTGCGTCGCCGCTTCGATCGCCCGCGGCGAGACGCGCACCACGCCGAGCATCATCCACGACCCGGGCCGCGACGGCCGCCACGCAGGCGCCGAGCCCATCGGCTTGACCGGCCCGCAGCTGCAGGCCCTGCGCGACGGCATGCTCCGTTGCGTCGAAGAAGGCACCGCCAAGAGCGTGCGCATCCCCGGCCTGCCTTACGCGGCCAAGACCGGCACGTCCGAATACTTCAAGAAAGGCGAGAAGGCGCACCTCGCTTGGATCGTCGGCTACGCGCCGGCGGACAACCCGGCCGTCGCCTTCTGCGTGCTCGTCGAAGGCCAGCTCGACACCAGCACGTGGGGCGGCAAGACCGCCGGCCCGGTGGCCCGCGACATGATCCTCGCGTGGCGCACGGCCAACGAGGACAAGTGAGCGTCAGCGGATGAAGACCTGCGTGCCGACCGGCACACGGTCGAACAGCGCGATGACATCGGCATCGGACAAGAGCACGCACCCGTGGCTATTGGGCGTGCCGAGCTTGGCGTGCTGATTGGTGCCGTGGATGTAGACGTAGCGTTGCTTCGTATCGACGACCCGGCCCGCCGCATCCTGCCCGGCGTTGTGCCCTGGTTCGAGGCCGCTCAGCCACAGGATGCGGGAAGTGATGAGATTGTCGTCGGGCGTCGGCCACTCGGCCCAGCGCTGGCCGGTCGCCTGCCGCGCCTTGAAGACCATCCCGGCGGGCGCGCCGGCGCCGATCTTCTCGGAGACCTCGTGCAGGCCCGTCGGGGTCTGGTGCGAATCCTGGACGCAGCCCCGCCCCGCCCGGGCCGTGCTGATGGTGTAGGAATCGCACCCTGTCCCATGAAAATGCCAGAGTTTTTGCTGGTCAACCGACACCAGAAGGCAATGTTCCGACATGGATACACCCAGCGCCTGGAGGCGTTCGGCGAACTCCTTTTTCAAAACCAAGGATAACTCAGAACATGGCATATCGAATTGGCATCGTGGGCGTGACCGGCGCGGTCGGTCAAGAACTGCTGGCGTTGATGGCCAAGCGAAAGTTCCCCGTGGCCGAACTCCGCCCCCTCGCCTCCGCCCGCTCGGCCGGGTCCAAAGTCAGCTATGGCGGCAAGGAATGGACCGTCCAGGAAGCCAAGCCGGAGGCCTTCGAAGGCCTCGATTTCGTGGTCTTCAGCGCCGGCGGCTCGGTTTCCGTCGCCCTGGCCCCTGAAGCCGTGAAGCGCGGGGTCATCGTCATCGACAACAGCTCGGCCTTCCGCATGGACCCGACGGTCCCCCTGGTCGTCCCCGAGATCAACGCCCATGCCCTGGACCACCACCAAGGCATCATCGCCAACCCGAACTGCTCGACGGCCATCGCCTTGATGGGCCTCTTCCCGCTGCACCAGGCCTTCGGCCTGAAGCGCTTCTTCGCGTCCACCTACCAAGCGGTCTCCGGCACCGGCGCCGAAGCCATGCGCGAACTCGACACCCAGGTCCGCGCTTGGGCCAAGGGCGAAGCGTCCCCCGCCAAGGTCTACCCGCACACCATCGCCTTCAACCTCATCCCGCAGGTCGACTCGTTCCTCGAGGACGGCTACACCAAGGAAGAGATGAAGATGCTCAACGAAGGCCGCAAGATCATGGGCCTGCCGAACCTCAAGGTCACGACGACCTGCGTCCGCGTGCCGGTCTTCCGCGCCCACTCCATCGCCATCAGCGCCGAGTTCGAACGCCCGGTCGACCTCGCCGTCGCCCGCGCCGCCATCGCCGCCTTCCCGGGCGCCGAAGTCTGCGACGAGCCCGCCAAGAAGGTCTACCCGATGCCGCTCGACTACGCCGGCAAGGAGAAGTGCGGCGTCGGCCGCCTGCGCAAGGACACGCTCTTCGACAACGGCCTGTCGCTCTGGGTGAGCGGCGACCAGCTCTGGAAAGGCGCGGCGCTCAACGCGATCCAGATCGCCGAAGCCCTCCACGCCCGCGGCCGCCTGGCCCGCCGCTAAGCCATGGCTCGGTCCAACGATCGAGCGCCCCGCCACGCGGACCTCAATAAGCCGATCCGCTTGCTGGACGAGGCCGACATCCCCGGCCTGCTCGCCCAACACAAGGACCCGCTGATCCTCGTCCTCGACGGCGTACAGGACCCGCACAACCTCGGCGCCTGCCTCCGCACCGCCGATTGCGCCGGCTGCGCCTTCGTGGTGACGACCCGCAAGAACTCCTCGCCCGTCAACGACACCGTCCGCAAGGTCGCCGTCGGTGCCGCCGAGCACATGCCCATCGTGCAGGCCAACAACCTGCGCAACGCCTTGGTGAAGCTCAAGGATGGCGGCGTCTGGATCGCCGGGACGAGCGACCACAAGACGAGCCAATCGCTCTACACGGCCAAACTGACCGGCCCCCTGGCGATCGTCATGGGCGCCGAAGGCGACGGCATCCGCCACCTGACGGCCGAAACCTGCGATTTCCTCGTGCGGATCCCGATGCTGGGCGCCGTGCCTTGCCTCAACGTGTCCGTGTCCGCCGGCGTCTGCCTCTTCGAGGCCGTCCGGCAACGCGGCCATCGCTAAGGCCCATTTTTCCTTTACCCACGGCAGGCTAAGCCCTTTGCTTGTGGGCGTTCTAAGGGCCGGATAGCTCAATGGTAGAGCAGTTGACTTTTAATCAATTGGTTCCGGGTTCGAGTCCCGGTCCGGCCACTTGGAACGCCTAAATCCGTCGCCCAACGTTTGCTTCTTTTCGTGCTTGAAAAAGTCCGGCGGCTCCGCACTCATTCACCTTCCGCTGTCTGGCCGGATAGCTCAATGGTAGAGCAGTTGACTCTTAATCAATTGGTTCGGGGTTCAAGTCCCCGTCCGGCCACCAGCGGATCTTAATTTTCGGCTGCCGCCCTTCTTACGAAGGTAGCGGATCGCCATGTACGCGGAATGGCAGGCGCGGCAGTAGCTGTGGTAGGCCTTCGAAGCCTTGATCCAATGGAAATGCCCCACGGGAAAAGCCTGCTCGCATTGGGCGCAGGTCCGGAGGCGGACAAGGTTGGACTGCCGGCGTTGGCGTTCCTTCTGGAGGAAGATGAGGCTGAGGCAGTCGGTGCAGAACGGATGGCCTTCGCCGTCCTCCCCCACCGGGTAGAAACTGAGCGTGGATTTGGTCTGGCGGCAACGGCCGCAGGTCTTCGTGGTGGCGCTTTTCATGTCGGGTAAAATATGAAAAGCGCGCGCCGCGGGCGGCAAGGCGGCGACCCTAGGGTTGATGACCTATCAATAATATCAGTTTTACTCTACGGTCACGGACTTCGCCAGGTTGCGGGGCTGGTCGATCGGGCAACCGCGCAACCGCGCGACATGGTATGCGAGCAACTGCAGGGCGATCGCCGCCGGAATGGTCGCCACCAAGGGATCGCACTCAGGGATGACGATGCGGTCGTCGGCGATGGTGTCCGCCGCGGATCCGGCCGTGACGACCGCGATGATCCGCGCGCCACGCGCCTTGCACTCTTCGGCGTTGCTCCAGACTTTATCCAACTGGGGCGAACGATTCGCCAAAACGACGACGGGCGTGCCGGGGGTAAGCAACGCGATGGGGCCATGCTTCATCTCGGCGGCATGATAGCCTTCGGCATGCACGTAAGAGATTTCCTTGAGCTTGAGGGCGCCTTCCAACGCCACGGGGTGCATCGGGCCACGCCCCAGGAAGAAGGCGTGCTCCGCCGTCGCCATCCCGGCGGCGACGGCGGCGATGGCGTCGTTCTGCGCCAAGACCTGCGCGATCAGCTCCGGCAAGCGCGCCAGTTCCGCGGCCAAGACGCGCCCGCGCTCCAACGACAGGCGCCGCCCACGACCTAACCGCAGGGCCATCAAGAGGAGGACCGCCACCTGCCCAGTGAACGCCTTGGTCGAGGCGACCGAGATTTCCGGCCCAGCATGGATGAAGACGCCCCGCCCGGTTTCCCGGGCGATGGTCGAGCCGACGACGTTGACGAGGCCCAGCACCAAGGCGCCTTTCTCCTTCGCCTCGCGCACCGCGGCCAAGGTGTCGGCGGTCTCCCCCGACTGCGAGATGGCCAAGACGAGGTCGTGGCTGCCGACCAAGGGATTCCGATACCGGAACTCAGCGGCCTGCTGGACTTCCGCATTCAAGTCAGCCAAGTCCTCAAAGGCGAACTCCCCGACTTGACCGGCATGCAAGGAGGTCCCGCAGCCGACGAGGACAATGCGCTGGAGCTCCGCCAAGTCGCGTGGTGAGGTCCCCATGCCCGCCAAGACGGCCGTGCCATGCTCCGCATCCAACCGACCACGCAACGCGTTCCCGACGGACTCGGCCTGCTCGAAGATTTCCTTGAGCATGAAGTGCTCGTAGCCGCCCTTCTCCACCGCCCCGAGGTCGAGGCCGAGTTCGGCGACCTCGCGCTCGCGGAGGACGTCGTGGCGATCGCGGATGTCGACGGTGGTCGCGGTCACGGTAGCGATGTCGCCGTCATCGAGGTAGATGACGCGCTGGGTATGCGCGATCAGCGCGGAGGCATCCGAGGCGACCAAGGTCTCCCCCTCGCCCAAGCCGAGCACCAAGGGGCTGCCTTTCCGGGCGACGACCAACACGCCCGGCTGGGCGGTGGCCATGACGGCGATGCCGTACGCGCCTTCAACCTGCGCCAAGGCTTGGCCGACGGCCTTGCGGAGGTCGCCTTGATAATGCTCCCCAATCAGACGCGCCAAGGCTTCGGTGTCGGTCTCGGACGTGAAGACATGCCCTTTAGCCTCCAGGCGAGCGCGGATCGCGCGGTAGTTCTCGATGATGCCGTTATGCACCAAGCAGAG
>JBEGRN010000020.1:0-13063 GCA_041180425.1 Verrucomicrobiota bacterium | reverse complement strand
CGACGCGCTCCCCGAGATCGTCGCCAAGTCTTCGATCGAGGTCTTCGAGCGCCAAGGCGTCCTGTCCAAGGCCGAACTCGAGTCCCGCGAAGAGATCTACACGCACTCCTACGTGCTGGCCATCAACACGGAGTCCAAGCTCGTGTCTGAAATCGCCAAGACCCTGCTCCTCCCGGCTGCCCTTAAGTACGCTGCTGACCTGACCCCGGTCGAAAAGACCAAGTCCGGCGGCAAGCTCCGCAAGGCAGTGGTCGCTCTCGCCGACGAACTCTCCGCCGCCATCGACTCCCTCGATGCCGCTCGCGAAGTCAGCAAGTCCGACACCCACGCGCAAGCCAAGCACTCCTGCGACAAGGTCCTCCCGGCCATGCTCAAGGTGCGCGCCGCCGCCGACGCTCTCGAAGAGATCGTCGCCGACGAATACTGGCCGCTGCCGTCCTACCAGGAGCTGCTGTTCCTCCGCTAAGCCTCCCGGCTTGGTGTCACCAGGGCCGAACCTCCGGGTTCGGCCCTTTTTGTTGTCCGTCCGTAAGAGGTAGGTTGCCGGTTAAAGCAAAAAGGCCCGACGTCGAGACGTCGGGCCTTTGGAGCGGGCGCTAAGGACGAGCCTTAGGCGTTATCCCACTTCTTGCGGAGGTAGCTGTTGAAGTTCTTGACCTTCGTCTTGCGACGGCGGCGCTCGCAGGGCTTTTCATAGCCGCGCTTCGCACGGGCGTCCTTGATGACGCCTTCGCGGTCGATCTTCTTCTTGAGGCGGCGGAGAGCCTTGTCGATGGTCTCGCCCTTGCGGATCTTGATTTCTACAGACATGTTGGCAGTTGGAGGGTCGAGGCAACAGGGGGGCGGGGGGTTCGTCAACCCATAAACCACCTTTTAAATCATCGCGGAAACCGTGAATAACTCGCCCCCAAACGGGGTAGTAGACGCTTGCGGGAGGGGGGTGGCGGGGCAATCGTTCGGGACAACCCCTCGATGTACCTCAAGGAAATCGTCGCCAACGGATTCAAAAGCTTCGCCGACCGGACTCGTATCGAGCTCCGTCCCGGCGTCACGGCCGTCGTCGGCCCTAACGGCTGCGGCAAGTCCAACATCGTAGACGCCATCCGCTGGGTGCTCGGCGAGCAGAGCGCCAAGTCGCTCCGCGGCACGAGCATGCAGGACGTCATCTTCTCGGGGACCGACCGCCGTAAGCCCCTGCCGCAGTGCGAGGTCGAACTGATCTTCGCCGATTGCGAAAAGGAGCTGGGCACCGCCTTCGCCGAGGTCTCGGTCATGCGCCGCATCTATCGCGAGGGCACGAGCGACTACTTCCTCAACGGCAAGCCCGCCCGCCTCAAGGACATCCAGCGTCTGTTCATGGATACCGGCATCGGCCGCATGTCCTACTCGTTCATGGTGCAGGGGCAGATCGACCAGATCCTCTCCGCGAACCCCGCCGAACGCCGCTACCTCTTCGAAGAAGCCGCCGGGATCACCCGCTACAAGTCGCAGCGCAAGGAAGCCCTCAACAAGCTGGCCGGCGTCGACACCAACCTCGCCCGCGTGACCGACGTCATCGGCGAAGTCGGCCGCCAGATCGCCACGCTGCGTCGGCAGGCCGCCAAGGCCCTGCGCTACCGCCGCCTCCGCCACCGTTTCACGCACCTCGACCTGGCCTGGCAGTCCAAGCAGTTCTTCGACCGCAAGGCGCAGATCGAACGCCTCGACGTCGAAGCCACGGCCTGCCGCGCCGAAGTCACCACCTTGTCCGATGACCTGCGCGCCCGTGAGGCCGCGTTGGCGTCGACCCGCGCCTTGCGCCTCGAGTTGGCCGAACGCGTCCAGCAGTCGCAGCAGGCGCTCTTCGACCTGCGGACGGCCCGCGAGAACGCCGAAGCCTCGGCCCGCACCGCCGACCTGCGTTCGGAGGATTTGACCGCGCGCCTCGCCGAGATTCGCCGCGAAGCCGCGGAAGCCGAACAGGCCATCGTCGAATTTGAAGCCCGCCTACAAGGCACCTCCGACGTCAAGTCGGCCGCCGCCGGGGACGTGACCGCCGCGGATGCGACGTTCCGCGAGAAGACCGCGGAAGTGGACCAATCGCTGCGCCAATTGATGGACGCCGAGAACCGTCTCCGCCGCGCCCGCCAGGACATCCTCATCGCCGAGGGCGAGATGACCCGCGCCCGCGCCGACGTCACCAACCTCGAAGTCGACCTCCGTGGCTACCAGCAGCGCCATGTCGACCTGTCGGCCTCGCTGACTCAGGCCAAGGCCGAACGCGAGGGTCTGGAGCGTCGCGCCCAGGAAAGCGCCGCGGTCGTCACCACTCGCCACACCGAACTGCAGACGGCCCGCGCCAACGAGCTCGCCGGCGCCGAGAAGGCGAAGGCGCTTCTCAGCGAGTTCCGTGCGCTGCAGCAGACGATCTCCGAACAGGACCGCCAGGTCGCTAAGCTCTCCGCCCAGCTCGGCCTGCTCGAGCAGATGCAGTCGCGTCTCGAAGGCTTCTCCGATGCGGCCAAGGCCGTGCTTCGCGGCGAATTCACCGAAAGCATGCCGGCCGGCAAGGCCGCCGCTCTCGCGGACCTCGTTACCGTGACCGATGCCTCCGTCGCTGGTCCGCTGGAAAGCATCTTGGGCGCCGCTTCCGAGGCCGTGGCCTTGGAGAGCGCCGAATTCCTCCCCGGCATCGTCGCCAAGCTCGGCGAACGCCAGCTCGGCCGCGCGGTCTTCCAAGTGGAAGCCCCGCCCGCCTCGCGCGCCGGCGCCGCCGCTCCCGGCTGGCTGCGTGCCGCCAGCACCGCCGTGGCCCCGAAGGCCCCGGCGCATGCCCGCTTGGTCGCCAACCTCTTCGATGGTTGCTACGTCTGCGATAGCCTTGGCGATTTCCTCGGCTGGTGGCGCGCCAATCCCGGTTTCGAGTTCTTCCTCGTCGCCACGACCGAAGGCGACCTCGTCGACCGCCGTGGCCTCGTCTTCGCCGGCCGTCCGCGTAAGGCCGCCGCCGGCGCCGGCTCCAGCGTCTTCTCGCGTGAAAGCGAGATCCGCGCCGTCCGCGCCAAGCTGGAATCCGAGAACGACAAGCTGACCACGTTGAACGAACAGGCCTTGGGCCTGCAGTCGTCGATCGACGCCAATGAAGTCGAGGTGACCAACCTGCGAGCCGCCACGCAGGTGGCCGCGCAGGAGCTTTCCGTCTCGCAGGCCGACGAACGTTCCGCCCGCTCGACGCTCGTGACCGCGGATGACCGCATCAACCGCGAGCAGCGTCAACTGAACGAGATCGAGACGTCGAAGGCCGAAGCCTTGCAGCGTCGCGACCGCGCGCAGGAGACCCTGACGACGAAGGACACGCAGGTCGCGACCCTGCGCCAAGCCATCACCGACGGTGAAAAGGACGTCGAAGTCCGGCGCGCCGAAGCGGATCTCCGCCGCAACTCCTTGGGCGAAGTGCGCCTCTCCTTGGCCGAGCAGCGTCAGCGTCTCGAACTCGTCGGCCGCGAGGTCGCCGACCTCGAGTCGCGTCGCTCCGAAGCCGCCCACCGCCTTTCCGCCCGTCGCCAGGAAGCCCAGAGCAACGAGCGCCTCATCGCCGACCTGCAGGCGCAGGGCGTCACCGCGCGCGAAAGCTCCGTCCGCTTGGCCGCCGAAATCGAAGTCTCCGCGACGGCCTTGACCGCCCTCCGGGAGGACTTGGCCCAGAAGGACGGCCTGCTGGAGAGCGAGGACAAGGTACTCTCCGTCGACCGCGACCGTCTCCGCGAGATGGATGCCCGCCTGAAGTCCTTGGAAGTCAATCTGGCCGAGCAAACTTCGCAGTCCGGCTTCATCGTCGAGAAGGTCCAAGCCGACCACCAGTTGGACGTCGCCACCGTGGATTGGCGCACCCAGCTCTGGCTGGCGGAAGGCGAACCGGAAGGCGCGGCTGGCTTCGGCGACCTGGAAGAAACCGAAGAAGAAGGCAGCCGGCCGGCGCGCGCCGCCGTCGTGCGTCGTGGCGAACCGACCGAAGAAGACCTGGCCGCGCTCGCTTCGACCGACTGGCCGCCGCTGGTCAGGGAAATCTCCGAGCTCCGTGACCGCATGGCGGGCATGGGCTCCGTCA
Organism: Verrucomicrobiota bacterium; assembly: GCA_041180425.1. Classification (GTDB taxonomy): domain Bacteria; phylum Verrucomicrobiota; class Verrucomicrobiia; order Opitutales; family UBA953; genus UBA953. Next base: position 8,976 of record JBEGRN010000020.1, on the reverse strand, counting down.
ACCTGGTCGCCGTCGAGGAGTATTCCTCCCTCCGCGACCGTCACGACTTCCTCACGAAGCAGAGCGACGACCTCTGGAAGGCCAAGGAAGAGCTCACCAAGGCCATCGACGAGCTCAACCAGACTTCCCTCAAGCTCTTCACGGATACCTTCGAGCAGGTCCGGAAGAACTTTAAGTTCACCTTCGAACGCCTGTTCGTGGGTGGTGCCGCCGACCTCACCTTGGTCCAAGCCGAAGACCCCTTGGAAAGCGGGATCGAAATCGTGGCCCAGCCTCCGGGCACCAAGCTCAAGGGCATCTCTCTCCTTTCTGGTGGCCAGCGCACCATGACGGCCGTCGCCCTCCTCTTCGCCATCTACATGGTGAAGCCTTCCCCGCTTTGCGTGCTGGACGAGCTCGACGCCCCCTTGGACGACGCCAACGTCGGCCGCTTCACGGACATCATCCGTGAGTTCACCCGTTTCTCCCAGTTCGTCGTCATCACCCACAATAAGCGCACCGTTTCGGCGGCCGACGCCATCTTTGGGGCGACGATGCAGGAGAAGGGCGTGACCCGACTTTTCTCGATGCGTTTCAACAAGGAACGCGACGAGGCGGAGCCGACCACCCCGGGGGCCGGTTTCACGATGGCCCGCTGAGGTCGCTTGCCTTGGCCCGTTTGCCTCCTAAACTTCGGAGGCATGAGACGTCTTCTCGCCGTGCTTTGCCTTGCGCCGGCCCTGATGCTGGCGGCCGTTTCTTTCCAGGTGGACGGAAAGGACATCAACCGCGCGCTCCCGGGTGCCGGTACCGCCGACATGCTGTCGCGGGTGATGCCCGCGGTGGTCAGCATCCGGACCGCCGCCACGATCCCGCCGGACTACCTGCGCCGCCTGAAGACCCGCATCGCGCCGGATGACCTGAAGTCGAACACCAAGACCGACCCCAAGACCGGCGAGGTCCAGATGTTCGTCGGGCTCGGCTCAGGTACGATCATCAATCCCGACGGCTACATCATCACCAACCGCCACGTTGTGATGATGCCCGACAACACGGTCGCCAAGCTCGCCTACGTGACGCTTTCCGACCGCCGCGAATTCAAGGCCCGCGTCCTGGCCGTGGACGACAAGACCGACATCGCCATCGTCAAGGTCGACGAGCACAACCTCCCGTTCGCGCGCTTTGCGGACAGCGACAAGGCGCGCGTGGGCGACCCGGTCTACGCGATTGGCAATCCCTTGGGCGTGGGCATGTCGGTCTCTTCGGGCATCGTCTCGGCGCTCGGACGCTCGGGTTTAGGCCTGAATTACGAGGATTTCATCCAGACGGACGCAGCCATCAACCACGGCAATTCGGGCGGCCCGCTCATCGATTTCGAAGGCCGCATCCTCGGCATGAACACCATGATCCGCACGGACGGGCGAGGGGAGGGGAACATCGGCATCGGCTTTTCGATCCCCTCCAACCTGATGCTCAGCATCGCCTCGGACTTGGCGAACTCCGGCAAGGTCGTGCGTGGGTTCGTCGGCCTGTTTGGCGAAGACCTTCCCGTGGAGGAAGCGGCGAAGGTCACCCAGTCGCGGAACGGCGCGGTCCGCATCACGGAAATCACCGCGGACTCGCCCGCGGCGCGAGGCGGCTTGCGCAAGGACGACGTCATCGTCGCCATCAACAACAAGCCCTTCGACAATTGGAACGACCTGCGCCTCACCATCGCGAAACGCCGGCCGGGCGAGGTCATCCTGATGTCCATCATCCGCAAAGGGCAGGGGTCCCTGGTGCGCATCGCCGTCGCCGAGCGGCCGGCCGGTAGCTGAGCCATGGGCCTCCTGAGCACTGTCCGCAACGTCGCGGGTGGTCGGCTCCCGCCGGCTACGCGGTTCGCCGTGCTTTGCGGGTTCGGGATCTTCGTCGTCGGCCTCTTGGTCTTTAAGCCCGTCTCTGGCGGGGTGCCTGCCGCCAAGCCTTTGACCTCAGGGACCGTTTTGCTGCCTCCGGGAAATGCCTTGGCGGAGACCCAGACCCTCTTGGACCCTTCCGCCGCCTACCTGCCTGTGGGGGCCTCCAAGTCGCCGGTAGCTGTGGCGGAGGACATCCAGGTCGAAGACTCCCCCCTGTCGGGTTTTGACCCGATTTTACGTTTTGCCCCCGGCAGGCAGGTGGACCTGACCTTGGAGTCGGAGAAACCAGTGGCCGTTGCCCCCCACGCCGCTATCCCTCTGCAACAGTGGGAACCCTTCAATACCCTGGGTAGTGCCAATTTGACCCAAGGCGCCATCCCTCCGCGTAGTCTTTACTACGAAGTATCCGATGTAAGTGGGGCTAAAAAGGCTATTTTGAAGGGTAAGATTGGTAATTTAATCATTAAAAACGATAAAAGTGGGGCTAAAAATGAAAAAGACCCCCCATTATTGTCTCCTTTGGAGCTGATTATAGGCGTCGATTCGATGGGGGTACAGGCCCCGGCCATGGTGATCCGATCCTCCGGTAGCGCCGGGGTGGATGCGGCGGTGGTGTCTTGGTCCACCCAGGTCCCCTGGGCTAAGCGCCTCCCCCCGGGGGCGTATCGGCTAACGGTGGGTCCCTGAGTGGGGAAAACCACCCTGTAAAAGGGTTGCAAAAATCCTCTTGACGGTGGGCTGGGCGATGGTCATTCAAACCCTCCCTTCGCGTTCCCAAACAACGTCGACGGTTCGCCCCTGTAGCTCAGTTGGCAGAGCGCGTCCTTGGTAAGGACGAGGTCGCTGGTTCAAATCCAGTCGGGGGCTCCACCACTTCCACACCAGAACAATAGCAAAACAACCTCCTCACCACACAAAACCATGGCCAAAGAGAAGTTCAATCGTACCAAGCCTCACGTGAATGTCGGCACCATCGGTCACATCGACCATGGCAAGTCCACCACGACCGCGGCCATCGTCGCCGTCCAGGCCCGTAAGGGTCTGGCCGAAACCAAGTCCTACGCCGAAATCACCAAGGGTGGTACGGTCCGCGACGCCACCAAGACCGTCACCATCGCCGCCTCGCACGTCGAGTACGAGTCCACGAACCGCCACTACGCCCACGTCGACTGCCCGGGCCACGCCGACTTCGTTAAGAACATGATCACCGGTGCTGCCCAGATGGACGGCGCCATCCTCGTCGTCTCCGCTGCCGACGGCGTCATGCCCCAGACCAAGGAGCACATCCTCCTCGCCCGCCAGGTCGGCGTGCCGAAGATCGTCGTCTGGCTCAACAAGGTCGACCTCTCCGAGCCTGACCTCATCGACCTCGTCGAGATGGAAGTCCGCGACCTCCTGAACAAGTACCAGTACGACGGCGACAACGCCAAGATCGTCCGTGGCTCCGCCACCGCCGCTCTCGACGCCAAGCCCGAAGGCGAGCAGGCCATCCAGAACCTCCTGGACGCTCTCGACTCCGAAATCCCTGAGCCTAAGCGCGAAACCGACAAGCCCTTCATGATGTCCGTGGAAGACGTCTTCTCCATCACCGGCCGCGGCACCGTCGCTACCGGTCGTATCGAGCGTGGCGTCGTCAAGGTCGGCGAAGAAATCGAAATCGTCGGTCTCCGCGACACCCTCAAGACCACCGTCACCGGCGTCGAAATGTTCCGTAAGGAGCTCGACCAGGGCCAGGCTGGCGACAACGTCGGCCTCCTCCTCCGTGGCGTCGAAAAGAGCCAGGTTGAGCGTGGCCAGGTGCTCGCCAAGACCGGCAGCATCAAGCCGCACACCCAGGGCAAGGCCCAGATCTACGTCCTCAAGCAGGACGAAGGTGGCCGCCACACCTCCTTCACGAACAACTATCGCCCGCAGTTCTTCTTCGGTACCTGCGACGTCACCGGCACCGTCATCCTCCCCGAGGGTGTCGAAATGGTGATGCCTGGCGACAACGTCACCATCACGATCGACCTCCAGAAGCCGGTCGCGATGGAAAAGGGCCAGCGCTTCGCCCTCCGCGAAGGTGGTAAGACCATCGGCGCCGGCCAGATTCTTGACATCATCAAGTAATCACCCGCCGGAAGGCCTGACAATGGTGCCGTGGTTCCCTAAAAAGGAGCCCGGCATTTGTCACTTTCTAACAACCAGCACAGGACGGTAGCTCAATTGGCAGAGTAGCGGTCTCCAAAACCGTTGGTTGGGGGTTCGACTCCCCCCCGTCCTGCCACCTTCCACTCCAAACTCCTTCACTTCCCAACATGCTCGGACGCCTCCGCACATTCTGGAACGAGACCATCACCGAGGTCTTCGTCAAGGCGACGTGGCCGTCGCCGAAGGAGCTCGTGGATTCCACCCTCGTCGTGATCGCGGCGGTCGCCCTGCTGGGCGCCATCGTGTTCCTCTGCGATTTCTCCCTCTCCAATTTCGTGCAGTTCGCGACCCAACTGGTCCGCTAAGCCCCATGTCGAACACCTCTTCCGATTTCCGCTGGTACACGCTTCAGACCCTCTCGAACAACGAGAGCAAGGTGAAGCGCACCCTCGACCGTACCATCAAGGAAGAGGAGATGGGTGACTTCGTCGCCGAGATCCTGATGCCCGTCAAGACGGTCAAGGATTTCCGCAACGGCAAGAAGCGCGAGAGCGAGATGAAGCTGTACCCGACGTACCTCTTCGTGCGCGCCCGCCTCTTCGACGACGAAGGCAGCCTCCTCGAAGGGCCCTGGAACTTCCTCAAGAAGACCGATGGCGTCATCGGCCTCATCGGCGGCATGAGCCCGGTCCCGCTCCGCCAGGAAGAGATCAACACCATCATCCAGCAGATGGCGGACGCGGCCGACAAGGTCGTCCCCAAGGTCAGCTTCCACGTCGGCGAACGCGTCAAGATCACCGACGGTCCCTTCGCCAACCTTTCCGGCAACATCGACACCATCGACGCCGACCGCGGCCGTCTGCAGGTCTCGGTGGACATCTTCGGTCGCTTGGCGCCCGTCGAACTCGAATTCTGGCAGGTCGAACGCGACGACCGCGAATAATCCTTCTTTCAACTAAACCCACTCATTCTACACAACCATGGCAAAGAAAGTCGTCGGCGAAATCAGGCTCCAGCTCCCCGCGGGCGCCGCTAACCCTGCTCCTCCTGTCGGCCCCGCTCTGGGTGCCAAGGGCGTCAACATCATGGCGTTCTGTAAGGAGTTCAACGCGAAGACGAAGGACCAAGCGGGCATGATCCTGCCGGTCATCATCTCCGTCTACCAGGACAAGTCCTTCACCTTCATCCTCAAGTCCCCGCCCGCTTCCGTCCTCCTCAAGAAGGCCGCGAAGATCGAGAGCGGCGCCGCGGTCCCGAACCGCGACAAGGTCGGCAAGGTCACCAAGAAGCAGCTCCTCGAAATCGTCGAGCTGAAGAAGAAGGACCTCAACGCCGTCAACCCCGAGAACGCCGCCCGCATGATCGCCGGCACCGCGCGCTCGATGGGCATCGAAGTCGTCGGTTAATTTCCACCCAACCCTAAACCCACCCACCCACTGCATCCCGCAGGAGACCAAAAGTCGCTATGAGCAAGAAACCCAGCAAGCGCTACCGCGCCGCCCAACAGGTCGCCGACCTGAAGGCCAAGTATGACGTCAACCAGGCCGCCGAGATCATCAAGAAGATGCCCGGCGCCAAGTTCGACGAAACCGTGGAGATCTCCGCCTTCCTCGGCGTCGATCCCAAGCAGTCGGACCAGATGGTCCGCGGCACCGTCTCCCTCCCGAACGGTTCCGGCAAGAAGATCAAGGTCCTCGCCTTTACCGAAAACGCCGCTGAAGCCCTCGCCGCCGGCGCCGACTACGCCGGCCTCGCCGACCTGATCGCCAAGGTCAACGGTGGCTTCCTCGACTTCGACGTCGCCATCTCCACCACCTCCGCGATGAAGGACGTCCGCCAGGTCGCCCGCGTCCTCGGTCCGAAGGGCCTCATGCCGAACCCGAAGTCCGGCACCGTGTCCGACGACATCCCGAAGACCATCAAGGAAGTCAAGGCTGGCCGCGTCGAGTTCAAGATGGATAAGACCGGCAACATCGTGATCGTCGTCGGCAAGAAGTCGTTCACGGCGCAGCAGCTCTCCGAGAACGCCGCCGTGGCCCTCGCCGCCCTCGTCAAGGCCCAGCCCGTCGGCTTCGCTGGCGGCCGCTTCATCAAGTCCCTCACCCTCAGCGCGTCGATGAGCCCCGGCGTGAACATCGACCTCAAGCCCTACTCGGCCGCCGTCGTCGCCTAATCACCCAACCCTCACCGAAAGCACACGAACATGCGCGCTGAAAAACAATTCCTCGTCGACGAAGTGGCCGCCCAGTTGGCCAGCTCGAACTACCTCCTGATCGCGAACTTCACCGGCGTGACCGTCGAAGACGCGACCAAGGTGCGTAACCAGCTCCGTGAACACGGCGCCGAGTACCACGTCGTCAAGAACAGCATCCTCGGCATCGCCGCCAAGCAGGCGAACCTCCCGGACTTCTCGCAGCACCTCGCGGGCCACACGGCCCTCGTGACCGGCGGCAAGAACCCCACGGGCGTCGCCAAGGTCCTCGTCACCTTCTTCAAGGACTTCTCCAAGCTCGAAGTGAAGGCCGGCGTCCTCGACTCCAAGATCCTCACCAAGGCTGAAGTGGAAGCGCTCTCCAAGCTGCCGTCCCTCGACGGTATCCGCGCCCAGCTCCTCTCGCTGCTCTCGACCCCGGCTTCCTCGCTGGTCCGCCTCCTGGACGCGAAGCGCCAGAAGGACGAGAAGGCCGCCTAAGACCCTTTCCCCGCAAACGCCGGTCCATGTGGATCGGCGGGCGCGGGGGGAAACCCAAAACCAAAAAACAACACACATCCAAAGAATACCGGTTAGGGGCCTCGTGCTCTCAATTGTCCTCTCGTAGGACGCTAACCGTTCAAGGAACCCAGTACCATGAGCAACATCACCAAAGAACAAGTCATCGAGTTTCTGAGCGCCCAGAGCGTCCTCGAAATCGCCGGCCTCGTGAAGGAACTCGAAGCCAAGTGGGGCGTTTCCGCCGCCGCTCCGGTCGCCGTCGCCGTCGCTGGTGGCGCCGCTGCCGCCGCTCCGGCCGAAGAGAAGACCACCTTCGACATCATCCTCAAGGCCAAGGGTGCTACCCCGATCAACGTCATTAAGGAAGTCCGCGCCATCACCGGCCTGGGCCTCAAGGAAGCCAAGGACCTCGTCGACGGCGCTCCGAAGCCCGTCAAGGAAGGCGTCTCCAAGGACGAAGCCAAGGACATCGAGGCCAAGCTCAAGGCCGCCGGTGCCGAGGTCGAGGTCAAGTAACCTTACCTGCGCGCGTTAGCGCGTTCTGCCAAGCGGGGAGGGGAGTGGCCCTCCAGGGCCACCCCCTCTCCCTCTTGTTTTCCCCCGGCCGCCTGAACCGTCCCCTTCAGGCAAACACCACACCAGCCACTCTCGAGAATCCTCCACGTCATGTCGCAAGCTCGCAATAACTTCGGTAAACTCAGCGAAGTCATTCCTCCGCCGAACCTCATCGAGAACCAGATTTTCTCGTTCAATGAGTTCCTGCAGTTGGACACGAACGCCCCCGCCCGCCAGAACCTCGGTCTCGAGGCGGTCTTCCGCGAGGCCTTCCCGGTCGAGAGCAACAACGGCAATTTCCGTCTCGAGTACCTCGAGTACGCTTTGGTCCTCCCCAAGTCCACCGAGCTCGAGTGCATCCGCGAAGGCACGACCTACGCGATCTCCGTGATGCTCAAGCTGCGCCTCCGCGAGAAGGGCGCCTTCAAGGACGAAGAGATCCTCATGGGCGAAGTCCCCATGATCACCGACCGCGGTTCCTTCATCGTCAACGGCGCCGAGCGCGTCGTCGTCTCCCAGCTGCACCGCAGCCCGGGCATCTGCTTCGAGGAGTCGGCCCACACGAGCGGCAAGACGCTCCACGCTTTCCGCATCATCCCCGACCGCGGTACTTGGATCGAAGTCCAGTTCGACCAGAACGACCTGCTCTGGGTCTACCTCGACCGCCGCCGCCGTCGCCGTAAGTTCCTCGTCACGACCTTGCTCCGCGCGTTCGGCTACAAGGACGACAAGGACATCCTCGGCCTCTTCTACAAGTCCCGCGACCTGACCGCTAAGGCCGCCCTCGACCTCGAGCCCGAAGAGCTCGCCCACCTCGTCTACGCCGACCCGATCGTCGACGTCGAGACCGGCAAGGTCGTCGCCAAGCAGTACGACAAGCTTTCCCGCGAGACCCTCAAGGAGATCCATAAGCAGCTGCCGAAGCAGAAGTTTGGCGTGTTCGATACGAGCTTCGACGAAGGCGCCGTCATCCTCTCCCTCCGTAAGGACATCGGTTCCGTCCGCAACGAAGAGGAAGCCCTCAAGGAAATCTTCCGCAAGCTCCGTCCGGGCGAGCCCGTCAACGTCAAGAGCGCCCGCGCCCACATGCAGCGCCTCTTCCAGGACGCGCTCCGCTACGACCTCGGTCGCGTCGGCCGCTACAAGCTCAACCAGAAGCTCGGCCTCGAGGTCTCCCTCGACACGCGCACGATCACCCCGGAAGACATCGTCGAAGCCACCAAGCTCCTCTGCCGCCAGCGTTCGGCCGAAGCCAAGAGCGACGACATCGACCACTTGGGCAGCCGCCGCGTCCGTAACGTCGGCGAACTCCTCGCCAACCAGTGCCGCGCCGGCCTCAAGAACGTCATCAAGACGGTCAAGGCCCGCATCAACGAGTACGACCAGAGCGTCGATTCGATCACCCCGCAGAAGCTCGTCAACCCGAAGCCCTTCGGCAATTCGATCCGCGAATTCTTCGCCCGCAGCCAGCTGTCCCAGCTGATGGACCAGATCAACCCGCTCGCCGAGCTGACGCACAAGCGTCGTCTCTCCGCGCTCGGGCCTGGTGGCCTCAACCGCGACCGTGCCGGCTTCGAAGTCCGCGACGTGCATCCTTCGCACTACGGCCGCATCTGCCCGATCGAGACCCCGGAAGGTCCGAACATCGGCCTGATCAACTCCCTCTCCACCTACTCCCGCATCAACGAGTTCGGCTTC
>JBEGRN010000019.1:0-13230 GCA_041180425.1 Verrucomicrobiota bacterium | reverse complement strand
GGTTTCCTCGGCTGGTTCGAAGCCCGCTTCCAGTCGGTGGCGGCTTGGCACGGCCGCGCGGTCCGCTGGTTGCTCGACCGTCCGCGCGCCGCCGGCCTCATCTTCCTCGGCATCCTCGGCGCCAACGCCGTGCTCCTGTGGGAACGTCCCCGCGGCTTCTTGCCTTCCGAAGACCAAGGCTACGTCCTGGCGATGGTCACCTTGCCGGACGGCGCCAGCGTGACGCGCACGCGCGATTACATGACGAAGATTGTGCCGTCGCTCTTGCAGGTGCCGGCCGAGAAGCCCGCCGTCTTCCATGCCTTCGCGATCAGCGGTTTCGACCTCATCGGCGGCGGCGAGAAGACCAACGCCGGCACGATCTTCCTCCCGTTGAAGGATTGGTCCAAGCGCGACATGGGCGCCGAGCAGCTCACGGGCGCCCTGATGGGTGCCACGGCCCACGCCAGCGAAGGCATGTGCTTCGTCGTCAACCCGCCGCCCATCCGTGGCATCGGGACCGCCGGTGGCTTCGAGTTCTACCTGCAGGCGCGCGACGACGACGATCCCGTCCGTCTCGGCAAGGTGACCGACGAACTCATCGCCGCCCTCTCCAAGGAGCAGAAGGACGGTAAGCCGCTCATCGTGGGCCTTCGTTCCTTCCTGCGCACCACGGTCCCGCAATACGTCGCCGACGTGGACGAAGTCCGCGCCATGACCTTGGGCGTGCCGCTGCCTGACATCTACGAGGCCCTGCAGGCGACCATCGGCGCGGCCTACGTCAATGACTTCAACCGCTCTGGCCGCACGTACCGCGTCCTCATGCAGGCCGAGCCCTCTGAACGCATGGATCCCTCCGACGTTGGCCGCATCCACGTGCGCGCCGCCGACGGCCGCATGATCCCGCTGTCGACCTTGGTCCGCATCAAGCCTTCCTCCGGCCCTGAGCAGGTGGAACGCTACAATGGTTTCGTCGCCGCGCGCGTCATGGGCAGCGGCGCCACCGGCCTGAGCTCCAGCGAGGCCCTCCGCATCGTGGAGGAAGTCGCCGAGCGCACCTTGCCGGACGGCTATCAGCTCGATTGGACCGCCCAAGCCCTGCAGGAGAAGCGCTCCGCGACCTCCGCGTTGCCGGCGTTCCTGATGGCGTTGACGATGGTCTTCCTGATCCTCGCCGCCCTCTACGAGAAGTGGTCGCTGCCGATCGGCGTCATCCTGACCGTGCCGTTCGCCTTGCTCGGCGCCCTCGTCGCCATCTGGGTGCGCGGTAGCCCGAACGACCTCTACTTCCAGATCGGCTTGGTGACGCTCATCGGTCTCGCGGCCAAGAACGCCATCCTGATCGTCGAGTTCGCCGTCAAGGCGCGCGACGCCGGTAAGTCGGCCGCCGAGGCCGCCGTCGAAGCCGCCCGTGTGCGCTTCCGTCCGCTCGTCATGACCTCGATGGCCTTCGTCCTCGGCGTCGTCCCGCTCGTCCTCGCCGCCGGCGCGGGCGCCGGTGCGCGTCGCTCGATGGGCACGGGCGTCTTCGGTGGCATGCTCTTTGATACCTTCGTGGCCACGCTCTTCATCCCTCTCTTCTTCAAGATTCTGACCGGCGACCGTAAGGAGCCCCGCGCATGAAACCCTCATTTTCTCTGCTGTTGCCCCTGACCTTCCTGCTCTCCGCCTGCGCGGTGGGCCCGGATTACGTCCGGCCCGCCACGCCGACGGCCGCCGCCTATCCTGAGGCGGCCCCTGGTGGTGCGGAACTCGGCGAAAAGTGGTGGCGAGGCTTTGGCGATGCCCAGCTGAACGCCTATGTGGAGCAGCTCTTGGCCGACAACGTCGACGTGCGCGTCGCCGTGGCTCGCGTCGAAGAAGCCGCCGCCGGTTTGGCGGATGTGTCGGGCGCCCAGTTGCCCCAAATCGACGGGACCGCCGGCGCGGCCAAGACCAAGGTGAGCGACAACGGCTACACGCCGATCAATTCCACGAACGGCCGGAACCGCACGGTTTACCGCGCCGGTTTGGCGACCTCGTTTGAACTCGATTTCTGGGGCAAGCTCCGCCGCGCCAGCGAAGCCGCCCGCGCGCAGCTCCTGGCCAGTTCCGAAGCCCGGGCGCAAGTCGAGCTCGCCGTCGCCAGCTCCATCGTGCGCACTTACGCCTTAGCGCAGTCCACGGCCGTGCAGCAACGCTCGGCCGAGGAACTCGTGGCGATCCGCACGGAAGAGCGTCGCCTCGTCGGCGAGCGGTTCGCCGTCGGCTCCGCCAATGCCTCCGATCGCGCGCAGGCCGAGGTCAACCTCGCCGCCGCCGTCGCGACCTTGTCCGATGCCCGGCGGGCCCGCGCGGCCGCCGAGCATCTCCTTGGCTTCCTGGTCGGGCGACCTGAACTCGTCTTGCCGGACGCCGGTAAGACCACGTTGGCGATGCCGCCGCCGCCCGCCGCGGGCTTGCCCTCGGACCTGCTGCGCCGTCGCCCCGACGTCGTGGCCGCCGAGCAGACGCTCGTCGCCGCCAACGCCCGTATCGGTTACGCCAAGGCCGCCTATTTCCCGACCTTCACCCTGACGGGCGCGCTCGGCAACGAGAGCCGCGACTTCTCCCAGCTCTTCAGCGCATCCAGTGGGACGACGAACCTAGGTCTGGACATGCGCGTGCCGCTCTTCGACTTCGGGCGCACCGCCGCGCGGGTCGAAGGCGCCGTGGCCGTCCAGCATCAAGCTGCCGCCAACTACGAAAAAGCCGTGCTGAACGCCTTCCGCGAAGTGCGGGACGCCCTCACGGACGTGCGCGAGACCATCGCATCCGCCCAGTCCGCCGAGGTCCGCGAGGCCGCCGCCTTGGAAGCCTTCCGCGTGGCCGAAGCCCGTATGGCGATCGGCCAGTTGCCCCTCACCGAGCACCTCTTGGCGCGTCGGCTCCTCGCGGAGTCGCAGGCCGCCGTCGCCCGGGTGCGTTACGATCGCATCGGGGCACAGGTCGACCTGATTAAGGCCTTGGGTGGCGCCCGCGTGGAAGCGGCCGCGAAGTAAGGACGCTTAGCGGGAGAACTCGATCTCGCCCATCAGGTTGCCGGCGAGCTTGCCGTCCTTGGACTGCCAGAACGGGGCGTCGCGGTTGGCGAAGCGCACCATGTTGCGGGCGTCCTGCTTGAGCTTGGCGTGCTCGAGCTCCGGGAACATCACGCAGATCTGGTACTTGCCCGGTTGGATGTCCTTCGGGGCGGTCGCCTTGATGGTGATCTCGTAGCCGGCTTCCTTGTTCTGCAGGACCACGTAAGGCGGCAGGCGGCGGATGTCGAAGGCCTCGCCCTCGCCGGGCGACAGCGTGTATTTCGTCGGGCTATCCACGTAGGCGAGGTCGAGGCCGCGCGGGGTGGGGCAGGCGGAGAAGCCGCGGTTGGCGATGCGGATCTTGATGTCGAACTTCGCGCCGAGCTTCACCTTGCTCTGCCAGGAAGCGCTCAGCAGCTCGTAGCGGTAGCCCACGTGGTCGCGGAGGTAGTCGAAGGCCGAGCGGCTGACCGCGTTCCCCTTGGCGTCCGTGAAGTAGCCGTCGGAGATCGGCAGGCCGAGCTGCGTTACTTCGGCTTGGGTCTTGAGCTGCTTCTTCCAGCCATCGACGAGGCCAAGCGCCTTGGTCGGGTCGGATTCGGACCAGCCATGGGCGAGGCCGAGGGCGAAGGCGCGTTCGTTGGCGGCCACCTGCGCGACCAGCCAGCCGTCGGCCGGCGTGGGTTGGGTGACGGTCTTGGCCGTCAGTTCGGCGTCGTAGGGCACGAAGAGGTTTTCCAGGCAGAACTTCTGCCACTCCTCGTTGGTGCCGCCCAGCGGCTTATCGAAGGTCCCTTCGTGCGTTAGGTCGAAGAGGAAGTGCGTGTTGTGCGTGCCGAGGCGGGCGGTCGGGTTGCCCTTCTCGAACGCGTTGCCTTGGGTGATGCGCAGCGGCCAGCCGAGCTGTTTGCAGAGCCCCTCGCGCATGTCCGGGGATTGGATCAACAGGCTGCGGTCATTGGGCAGGCTGGCGAAAGCCTCCTTGAGGATGGCGCCGTGGGCTTCGGGCGTCTCGGGGATCTTGGTCGCGTTGGCGCCTTCGCCGCGGCGGCCGATGGAGCCGAGCTGGACGGCCACGAGCACGTCGGCGTTGGCGGCCAGGACCTTCTTCAGCTGGGCCCAATGGCCTTTGACCATGGCGAGGTCGGGGCCGCCGGATTTGCTGTCGTCGAGTTCGTAGGCGAAGCGCAGCTCGAGCTTGCAGCCGGCGCGGCGAAAGGTGTCCAAGGACTTCTCGAGGCGCTGCAGGACGATCTGGTCGAGCACGCGGTTATGGTATTCGTCGAGCCAGCAGATGCCGAGATGGGTGGTCACGCCTTTGAGCTCCCACGCTTTGAGGGCCTCGAACATCTGGCGGTCGGTCCAGCCGTTGCGGCTCACGTCCACGCCGAGGAACGGCACCGGCTTCTCGTCCTTGGCGGCGGGGGCGGCGCGGCGGACGATGCGGCCGTCGGCCCGCTGCACGAGGAGCTGGCCATCGCCGAGGCCGATCGGGCATTCCAGACGGAAGCCGCGTTCCGGGTTGCGGAGCCCGTTCAAGGCGGTGGGGTCGTCGGCGTAGAGCCCGTGGAATTCCTTGTAGACGAGCTTTGGGGCCTCGTCTTTGGCGAACAACGGCAGGACCGGGAGAAGCAGCAGGGGCCAGTGCTTGAGCATACCGCCATATTTTTGATGGGGGGAGGGGAGGCAATCCCGTTTCGGCCCACGGCCGAACAGCCTCGCCAGCCGGGCGGGAGGCGGCTCAATCGAAGGCATGTCGCTGGGCGCTTCCGTGATGCAGACCCTCGCCGCCACCGCGGCGCCGGACCCGTTCTTGCTGGCGGCCACGGTCCTGTTCGGCGCGGCGGTGCTGCATGCCCTCTGCGCGCCTTGGTTCGCGCGGGCGGCGCAGCGTCACGCGGCGCGCGGCGCGACGGGTCGCGCGGCTGTCCTCCATCTGCTTGGCGAAGTCGAAGCGGTCTTCGCGCTCTGGTCGGTCGCGCTCGGCGTGCTGGCCATCGCCTGGCCGGGCAAGGGGTGGACCTTCGTCGTCGCGTATCTGGAATCCGTGGACTATGCGACGGCCAGCGCGGGCGGCGCTGGCTCCGGCCCGTTCCGTTACCTGGAGCCCCTGTTCGTCTTCGTCGTGATGGCGATGGCCGCCACGCGGCCGATCATCGAGGCCGCACGCCGCCTGCTCGCGGTGGTCGCCGGATGGTTCGGCGGCGGCGTGGCGGCCCGCTGGTTCGTGGTGCTGACGTTGGCGCCCTTGAGCGGGTCGCTCATTACGGAACCGGCGGCCATGACGATCGCGGCCACGTTGCTTGCGACCCAGTTCTACGGCCTGAAACCGTCGGTCAGCCTGAAGTACGCCACCCTCGCGCTGCTCTTCGTGAACGTCTCGGTCGGCGGCTCCCTGACGCATTTTGCGGCCCCGCCGGTGGTCATGGTGGCCACGCGCTGGGGGTGGGGGACGGCGGAGGTCTTCCGCCAGTTCGGCGGGGCTGCCTTGACCGCGGTGCTGGTGTCCAACCTCGCCTATTTCCTGTGGTTCCGGCGGGAACTCCTCGCCCTCCGCCGGCCCGCGGAGCCAACAGTCGCTGCCGTTGACGCCGTGCCGCTGTGGGTGACTTTGGTTCATGTCGCGCTGATCGCTGGGGCGGTCGTGATGTTGTCCGGGCATCACGCCGGCGGGATGGTCGGCGGGTTCTTGATTTTCCTCGGATTCGTCGCCTTGACCCCGCGTTGGCAGGAACCCCTCAACCTGCGGGCGCCCTTGATGGTCGCGCTCTTCCTGGCCGGCTTGGTCGTCCTCGGCGGACTGCAAGGCTGGTGGTTGGGACCTCTCATCGTGCAGCTGGGGGAGAAGTCCTTGCTCTGGGGGGCCGTGGGGTTGACGGCCTTCAATGACAACGCCGCCATCACCTATTTGGCCGCCCAGGTCCCGGCCTTGGCTGAACCCGCCGCCGCTGGCCTGCGTCATGCCGTCCTGGCCGGGGCCTTGGCTGGAGGTGGCTTGACCGTCATCGCCAATGCCCCGAATCCGGCCGGGCAGGCTATCTTGGGTCGGTATTTCGAAGGCGGCCTCTCCCCCTGGCGCCTATTCCTGTGGGCCTTGCCGCCCACGCTCGTGGCTGTCGCTTCGTTCCTATTCTTCCGTTAAGCCCCCCGAGCGGGGGTGGCAGGGGGGGGACGACCGGGGTCTCAGCCTCTTTTTGACTGTTCAATCCAGTAGGGCGGGGGTAGATTTTCGTTCCCCGCAGTTTACCCCTTTTACCCTATGCGTTCCCGTACCCGTTCAGGTTTCACGCTCATCGAGCTCCTTACCGTCATCGCCATCATCGGCATCTTGGCCGCCGTCCTTTTCCCGGCCATCAATTCCGTGCGTAAGAAGGCCAAGATCTCGACCGGTCAGACCACCTTCCAGCAGTGGTGCGCCGGGGTGGTCCGCTACAAGCAGGTCTACGGCTTCTACCCGAACATCGGCACCACCTATAGCACCACCGCCGACTCCCTCCATAAGCTGGAGGCCGGCCCGGGCATCCCCTTCGTGAAGGCGCTCTACGGCAAGAACCCCACGGGGACGCCGCTCTCGGGTGCCGCCACCGGCGACCGCGCCAAGTACAACCGCAACGCCGAGGAATTCTGCGCCTTCGGGAAGGACGACTACGAGCTCTTCGACGCCAACGTGAACACGGCCGGCAAGCTCATGGATAAGTTCGGCAACATCAACATCCGCGTCATCTTCGACACCGACGGCAACGGCACCATCAAGGGCATCTCGACCGCCTTGCCCGACGACCTTTCGGCGACCAAGAATCCTAACGGCATCGACAGCACGACCGGCATCCCGGCCCGTGTCATCATCTTCACCACCATCCGCGACGTCGGTTCGACCGACGGCCAGCTGGGCCAGGACGACGTCGCCGACATCATCGCCATCCAGTGAGTCCCCGTTCCCGCCTGTCCCGCGCCCGTCGCGGTTTTACGCTGATCGAGCTGTTGGTGGTCATCACCATCATCCTGCTCATCTCGGCGTTGTTCCTGAACATCTCCTCGGGCGACGGCGGCGGCCTGATGGGCGGCCAGCGCATGGTCGGCTCCTCGATCCGTTCGGTCCGCGCGATGGCGCTCATGAACCGCGGGGCCCAAGGCACCGGCGTGAGCTACAACGCCCGCTACCGCCTGCTGATCCTGAACGACCCCACGGATCCGGTGAACCACCTGCACAAGTACATGATCGCCGTGGGCAGCGTCGACACGAGCACCATGGCTGCCGGCGTTGACCCGACCACCATCACGAGCACGTCCGACACCCGCTACAAGTGGTATACGCCGGACGCCCCGACGCTCTTGCCGAGCGGCGTCTACTTTGTCCCGCCCTCCAGCGACACCTCCACCGTCGTCAACAAGCCCCCGGGCTTCACGGGTACCTGGATCGGCCGCGCCAGCATCATCGGCCAGATCGCCGACAACGCCACCGCCAACTCCAACGACAACCCCGGCAGCCCGCCGTGGATGATGTTCGCTTCGCAGGGTGTGATCGCCCCCACCAGCTTGGGTTCGATGTCCGGCCTCGACGCCAAGAAGTGGTATTACGTCGAGCTGCAGACCGGCGGTACCTCCAATCACCTCGGGCGCGTCGTCCTCGTCCTCGCCAACGGCACGCTCCGCCTCGACCCCGCTTCCAACAAGGTCCAGCTCGACCTCGCGAACGAAAACCAATTCGCCGCCTTGTCGCTGCGTCCGAGCGGCGACGTGGCCATGACCACCGACCCGGATGAACTGAACACCAATCTCCTGAAGTAATGCACCCCGTCCATTCCCCGTCTACCCGCCGCGCGGGCTTCTCGCTGATCGAGGTCACCCTCGCCATCGGCATCCTCGGCATGGCGATCCTCTCGCTCGTCGGCATCCTCGGTTCGACCTTCCAGCAGGTCGACGAGATCATGCAGACCAACCGCGCCTTGGCCGGCGTCACGCGCCTCATCGGTGCGCTCGATAACCCTCGCTCGATCGTCTACCTCGATGCCAGCGCGGACAGCAATCCCGCCAACACGAAGTACATCCATCAGGGCCTGCAGGCGAAGCTGGACCCCGTCGCCGCCATCCCGGCTTCGAACTTCGAGATCGCCTACCGCCTCCTCGCTCCGGCCAACACGACCAACAGCGCCGTCTGGCTCTACGTCTACGACCGCAAGATGGTGATCGCCGTCGCCGATGCCCAGGCCGGCGCGACCGTGACGTACAACCTCTACTCCAACCCGTCGGCGATGGAGGTGGCTTCTTGCGCCGGGAATTCGGACAACTTCACCGCGATCGCGGCCAACACCCGCAACGTCGTCGGTACGCCCATGCGCGTCCGCCTGACGCTCTCGAAGCTGCTCGTCGGCCAGCGCTACCAGATCGACACCGTCACGGGCGAGCCGAGCGTGGCCAAGTGGAGCCCCGGCACGGCCTTGCCCGTCGACCCGAACCTCTACGCCTTGGCCTACCTGCCCGTGGTGGCCGAGTTCTTCCCGCACGACTACGTCGACTCCACGGTCTTCAAGGCCCGTGAAGAGACGCCCATCCTCGTGCAGAACATCATCATCAGCCGATGAAATCCTCCCTCCTGCGCACCGCTCGCCGCGGCTTCACCTTGATCGAAGTCATGGTCGCGACGGCGATCATGATCGTGATCGTCCTGGCTGTGGTGACCATCGCCGCGGACACCTTCAAGGCCTACGACCGCGCGGTCGCGGACCTCACCACGCAGTCCGAGGCGCGCGGCGCCCTCGACGCGATGGAGAACGATTTCCAGACGGCCGTGATCCGTCCCGACGGCCGTTGCTGGATGGAAGTCATCCTGCCTGGCTCGACGACGCCGGCGGGCGTGCCCAAGGCGGTCGGCAATCTCCAGCCCGTCGACCACCCGATCGTGATGCTGTTCTCGGCCCCGCCCGACCGCCCGCGTTGGTCCCCGGTGGCCACCACGCCCCGCACCGCCTTCAAGGGCGACGTCTGCGCCGTGGCCTACCGCATTGGCCAGCGTTCGCCTTTCGATGCCCCCGGCGACCCGATCCAGCAGGTCTATGGCGTGTACCGCACCATCATCGACCCGGAAGCCACCTTCCGCGATGCCTTGCCCATCCTTTTCGCTTCTACCGCAGCGACCCCGAAGTCCCCTTGGGACTACTGGAACGGCGCTCGTCTCGTCCCGAACTATTCCGTCTCCGCGACCTCGGGTGGCTTCCAGACCCGCAACCTGATCGACCAGAGCTTGGTCCAGACGGGTGGGGCGACCTCCAACTACTGCTGGACCTTGGACGACCAGAACTTCATCGCCTCCAACGTCGTCTCCATGCACCTCACCTTCTGGTGCACGTCCTCGTTGCCGGCTTCCTCGACCGTGACCGGCGCCTTGGTCGATCCGCTGAAGCGCCCCGCCGAGATGCTTCGTCCGGTCGTCGTGGGTTCGGCTGATACCTTCAAGTTCGGCCCGTCGGCCTACGGTGGCTACATCGGGGAATACGTGACCAACACGACGTCCTCGAGCACCAACGCCGCCCCCCTGCGTTTCGCTCCGGCCAGCGGCGCCCCGGTGCCGGTGACCGGCGTCTCCACCACGCACCCGTATGACACCTACGGTGCGCGTCTCCGCATCTACTCCGATCGCATGTATCCCGATTCCCTCGGGCCGAACAACGCGGCGACCGCGACCTCCTTGCCCTACATGCCTTACTCGGTGAAGGCCGTGGAGGTCTCGCTGACGATCCTGACGCCGGAAGGCTCGAAGGAACTGCGCGCGCTGCAGAAGCTGACCGCCGCCCAAGGCGCCACCGGTATCGCGCTGCCCGCCGTCAACGACTACAAGCGCATCGTGAACCAGTACGGCCGCAACTACACGCGCTACATCAAGCTGATGGCGAACGGCGGCTGAGGGCCGGCATCGCACCCATGAAAAGGGCGTCCCGCGGGACGCCCTTTTTGTTGGCTGGACGGTGGCTTACTCGGCGTAGACGCCCATCTGGCGGAACTTCGCGTAGCGGTCGGCCACGAGCTTGTCGGGCTTGGACTTGGCGAGTTCCTTGAGGGCTTCGCGCAGGGTCTTGCGGATGTTCGAGCCCGTCGCGGCCGGGTCTTCCTGGGCGCCGCCGAGGGGTTCCTTCACGACGCCATCGACGACGCCAAGCTTGAGGAGGTTGGGGGCGTCGAGGCGGAGGGCTTCGGCGGCCTTCGGGGCGTGGGCGCGGTCCTTGAAGAGGATCGCGGCGCAACCTTCAGGGGAGATGACGGAGTAGTAGGCGTTCTCGAGGATGTAGACGCGGTTCGAGACGGCGATGCCGAGGGCGCCGCCGGAGCCGCCTTCACCGATGACGAAGGTGATGATGGGCACGCCGAACTGGCTCATCTCGCGCAGGTTCACGGCGATGGCCTCGGCGACGTGGCGTTCTTCCGAGCCGATGCCAGGGAAGGCACCGGGGGTATCGACGAGGGTGATGATGGGCAGCTTGAAGGTGTGCGCCATCTTCATCAGGCGAAGGGCCTTGCGGTAGCCTTCCGGGTTGGGGCAGCCGAAGTTGCGGCGGAGGTTTTCCTTGGTGTCACGGCCTTTCTGCTGGCCGATGACCATGACCGGCTGGCCTTCGAAGAAGGCCGTGCCGCCGACGGTCGACTCGTCGTCCATGTAGAGGCGGTCGCCGTGGAGCTCCTGGAAGTCATCGAAGATCATCCCGATGTAGTCGAGGGAGTAGGGGCGACGGGGGTGGCGGGCCAGTTGGACGCGCTGCCAGGGGGTCAGGTTGCCGTAGACCTCGCGGCGGGTCTGGGCGAGCTTGGCCTCCATGGAGACGGCCTCCTTGGTGACGTCCATGCCGGCGGACTCGGACGACGCCCGGAGGGCGGCGATTTTGTCCTCCAGTTCGCGGATGGGCTTCTCGAACTCGAGCGTGAAGCGGGGCTTCGTGACAGACATGGCGGACTAAATAGGGCATTTTCGGGCTGAAGGGCAACGGGAATAGGGGGCGGGGTGGAGGGGTAGGGGCTGAAAACGCAGTTTTTCGCTCTTTTCCTCGAACCCTGGGGCCTTCAGGCTGTCGGAACCCTCCACCCCATCATGCGTACCTTGTTTCTCCTGACTTTGGCCGCCTCCAGCCTCATGGCTGAAGGCTACCTCGATACCCCGCTCATCCCGGGCACCCAGTGGCATGTCCATGATTCCACCCGTCCCCAGCCCCCGCGCGCCGACAAGGACAAGTTGAAGTGCACGACGACCGCCGCCCCTGCTGGCGCCGTGGTGCTGTTCGACGGCAAGGACGCCGCCGCCGAATGGGAGGCCGACAACGGCGCCAAGGGCGTGACTTGGGAAGTGAAGGATGGCGCGATGATCGCTCGTAAGAACGGCATCCACACGAAGAAGTCCTTCGGCGACCTGACGCTGCACGTCGAATGGCGTTCGGCCGAAGGCTATGACAAGAACGAGAAGAAGAAGGGCCAGGGCAATTCCAACAGCGGCATCTTCTTCATGCGCACCTACGAGCTCCAAGTGCTTGATTGCTCCAAGACCGAGACCTACGCCGACGGCATGACGGCCGCGATCTACGGCCAACTCCCTCCGCTCTTCAACGCCTGCAACCCTTCGCGTGAATGGAACAGCTATGACGTCGAGTGGACCGCCCCGCGCTTCGACAAGGACGGCAAGGTCGTCTCCAAGGCCCGCATCACGGTCGTCATGAACGGCGTCAAGGTGCAGGACAATTCCGAGTACATCGGCCCCAGCAGCCACAAGGTGAATCCGCCCTACAAGAAGCACGACGACAAGCTGCCCATCGGCCTGCAGTTCCACGGCGACCCCGTCGAGTTCCGCAACATGTGGGTGCTCGAGAAGAAGTAAGCCGACGCTTCCAGTTCGGCTGACGACGCCCCGGCTTGCCGGGGCGTTTCTTTGGGGGAGGTCTGGAAAACCCTAGTATTCTCCGTCTAAACGACTTACCCGTTTGCCAGCGGCAAGGTTCTTGGTACGGTCTGGGCTTCCACGAATGTATCCCGCCGATCGACGCGACCACTGGCATGCCGGACAGGGCCGATGGGCCCATGTGCCTGCGTCCGATTGGAACGATTGGCACTGGCAGCTGCGCAACCGGATCACGACCCTTGAGCAGCTCGAGAAGCTCATCGAACTGTCGCCGCAGGAACGCGCGGGCTGCCTCTTTGCCGCCCACAAGCTGGCCCTGGCGATCACGCCGCATTTCTTCAACCTGATCGACCCGCAAGACCCGCATTGCCCGGTCCGTCGCCAGGTCATCCCGCACATCGACGAGTCGGTCGTCGCCCCTGGCGAGTCCGACGATCCGGTGGGCGAAGAGGGGACGATGCCGGTGCCTGGCATCGTGCACCGCTACCCCGATCGCGTGCTCTTCCTGGTCACCGACCGGTGTGCTTCCTATTGCCGCTACTGCACGCGCAGCCGCTTGGTCTCCAACGCGCAGGCCTACGACTTCCATCCGGAACTCGAGCAGGGGCTGCAGTACATCGCGGCCCATCCCGAGGTGCGCGACGTCCTGATCTCCGGCGGCGATCCGCTGCTGCTGTCCGACGCCAAGCTCGACGCGCTGCTGGGCCGTCTCCGCGCCATCCCGCATGTGGAGTTCATCCGCATGGGCTCGCGCATCCCCGTCTTCCTGCCGCAGCGCATCACGCCCGAGTTGGCGGACATCTTCCGTAAGCATGGGCCGGTCTGGATGAGCATCCACACCAACCACCCCAAGGAAATCACCCGCGAGTTGGCCGAGGCCTGCGAGCGCTTGTCCTTGGCAGGCGTGCCGCTCGGCAACCAGTCCGTGCTGCTAAACGGCATCAATGACACGCCGGAGGTGATGAAGTCTTTGGTCCATCGCCTGTTGATGATGCGGGTGCGGCCCTATTACCTCTACGCCTGCGACCTCATCGAGGGTTCGACCCATTTCCGGGCGCCGATCCAGAAGGGCATCGATATCGTGCGTGCGTTGCGCGGCCATACGACCGGCTATGCCGTGCCCCAGCTGATCATCGATAGCCCGGGCGGCGGAGGGAAAGTTCCGATCAACCCCGAGTACGTGCAGGCCATCCACGATGGCATTGTCGAGCTGCGTAACTTCGAGGACCGTTCTTATATCTATCCTTCGGGTAGCCGATTGCCGGAGCCTCAGCCGGAGTTGCTGCCTTAAAGGGAGGGGATGGGGGAGGGGGGATGGGACCGACTCTGACGCGT
>JBEGRN010000018.1:0-13420 GCA_041180425.1 Verrucomicrobiota bacterium | reverse complement strand
CGGAAGGTTCAGTCCAGCACCGCCTACTGCCGATGCCAGCGTGTTGACCTTGCCGGTGAACGTCGCGCCAGCAAGGGCGGCGCGGGTGGTGTCCGTCGCGTGGACGTGGTCGGCGCGGGCGTATTTCAGCGAGGTGCCAACCGCCGCGGTTCCGTCAGGGGAAGGGGTCGTCGAGGACGCCTGGCCGATGACAAAGGCCGTGGTCGCGATCTGCGTGGTGTTCGTGTCCGCCGCCGCAGTGGTCGAGAGGGGCGTCCCGGTCAGGGAAGGACTGGCCAACGGGGCGGCACCAGAGACGTCGGCCACCGCCAAGGTGATTGCACCGGTGCGGCCTGCCACCGAGGTCACGGGCGCCGTGGTCAGGTAGCCCTGGGAAGTCACCCAGGACTGCGTCGCTAGACCGAGGCCGGTGAAGGACTTGTTTTTCCAGAGGGACGTCGCGGACTCGTAGGCCAGCAGGTCGTTGTTAGCGACGGATGCGATGGCGACGTTGTGCAGTTCCTCGAGCTCGTAGCCGTTCTGGATGCGCAGCTGGATGACGCCTTGCGTCGGATGGGCGCGGGCGACGACGCCGACGTAGACCATGTGGTTGGGCGCCGAGGGCTTGGTCGTCGTCCATGCGCCGGCCGTGGTAGGGGAAAGGTAGAGCTTGTCGCCGTCAGTGAAATCGTGCGTGTCGATGTTGGCGACATACCCGGCGATCACGATGGTGCCGTCCGCATTGTTGGCGATCGGGGCGCTGACCATGCCATAGGTGCCTGCGCTCGTTGCCTCGGCGTCGGCCTTGGACAAGGCGACAGTCGGACGATTGCCCAAGGCGCCGTTGATGTAGACCACTTGGCCAGCCGTCAGGGTTGCGCCTGTATTGTTGCGGACAGTGGCGGTGACGGTCTCGGCCGCGGTCGCAAGGGCAGGGGTGCCCCAGGTCGTGTTATAGTCCGTGCCGTCGACCTTAAGCAGTGATTGTCCAGCCGTGCCGCCGACAGGAACCCCAGCCCCGGTCGCCCCAGTCGCCCCGGTCGCCCCGGTCGCCCCGGCGGGGATGCCGAAGTTGAAGACCGCCGCCGAAGACGTGCCGACGTTCGTGACAGTGGCCGACGCCCCGGGGGATAGGGTCGTGGTCGTGCCGACGGCGATGGTCGCCGCGTCGCCCTGCGCGCCAGGGGTGCCGAGCTCGATGGACAGGGAAGCCGGCGCCGTGGACAGGACAGAGAGGGCCAGGGTGCTGTCGGTCCCGTCGACCTGCACAGTCAAGGAGCCCAAAACCAGCGAGGTGACGGA
Source organism: Verrucomicrobiota bacterium (assembly GCA_041180425.1). GTDB lineage: Bacteria > Verrucomicrobiota > Verrucomicrobiia > Opitutales > UBA953 > UBA953. The sequence continues at coordinate 12,139 of JBEGRN010000018.1, read as the reverse complement.
GATGGAGCTCATGGATTATTCGGTCACCTGGTCGATGACAGTAAGACGGAAGGTGTCGGAGAAGAAGGTCGTGCCGCCGTAGACGAACTTGATGTCGCTGCGGGCCGTGCCCAGGGAGAAGTTGGCCGTGGTCGCGGCAGGCAGGGAGGCCACAAAGGACAGTCCATCAAGGGCCATGGTGATCGTGCAGCTGTAGACCGCCCCGGACGAGTCGATGATGTCGGAGGTGACAGTCGTGGTCAGGAGGTTGGCCGGGCCGCCGGTGGCCGGGGTGTAGGTGACGGTCCCCGAGTAGGTCGTCCCGCGCTTGAAGGTCACGGTGTTGCTCATCTTCTTAACCTTGGCTAGGGGTTAAACCTCCACCGGGTAAGCTCCGTAATCCTTGGTATAGTCCGTCCAGGAGCCCATCCAGTCGGCCATCTGGGTGTCATAATAAGGCGTGGCAATCCAAGCAGGGGGCGGGTCAATGCTAGAATACTCGAAATCGCCTTGGTAGTTAACAGGGTAAGGGATGGTGGCTTGCCCAAGGACATGCTGCTCGACCACAAAAGTGCCACCCTCAAAAGTCAGCGTCGCGACCTTGTAGCGCTGGCAGTTGTAGTTGTATTGATGCAACGTGCTGGTGTTTTGGATGGTAATGGTCGTTGTGCCTGTCGGGGTGATCACGTCAATCGGGGTGGTCGTGAAGGTGTTCCGATAGATGATCTGGTCGTTGAACCCATTAAAATGACGGCTCTTTACCTCGGCGTCAGAGTCGTCGGCCATCACCGCGATGTAAGGGGTGAAACTAGAATAATCGGTGCCACCTGCGCCGACGATGTAGACGCCCCAAGAGTTAGACCCGCCCTCGACGCTGGCCGGCTGTATTTGCACATAACCCCCGAGGGCGAGCAAAGGGGAGTCCTTGGCATCCGCAAATGGTCCGACAGTCTTTGAGCCGGTTGGATAACAGAAAAAATCCTGTATCTCGCCGCTCAGGGTGCAAAATGCCCAAGCATCACCGTTGCGATAAGAAGGCCAGAAGACGGTTCCTTTCCGCACCTGGACGCCATAGCCTGACCCGGTCTTCATCACCGTGACCCGAAACTGTTCCGGGTCGCCCGCGAGCTGCGGGTCGTCGATGGCCAGGGTAATGCCGGCTTGCCCGGCGGTCAGGTTATAGCCGACTCCGGGTTGCATCAGAGCTCGGGATTGACGGCGCCGACCCAGCCCTCGGCGTTGAAGCGGATGGTGTAGGAAATCTTCTTAACGTTCAGGCCATAGTCCTCGAAGTTGACGCTGGCCAGGAGAAGCTGCGGAAGCGCCGCGCCGGAGCCGATCGGGGTGCTTTCAAAGGTGGTCCCAAGGTAGCTCGGCAACAGGTCCGGCAGGTTGCCGTTCCAATCACGCGTCCGCGAGGAACGTCCGGTAGCGTCCTTCATGTCCGTGACGATAGTGCTGTCAGTCGTGTAGATCACGCCCGAGAAACCTGTCTGCGGAGCCAGGTAAGACTTGCGGCCATAATACAATGGGAAAGCAGGGTCGAGGAAACCGACGAACTGGCCGCCTGTCTTCTGGGTGAAGTGAGCGCCATTGTCGCCCTTGTATAGCGTGGCCGCGTCGCTGGTCTTGGCCTTGAATGTGCTGGCCTCGTAGATCGGGGCGGTGGTCGTCCCGGTGCCGACGCCGGCGATGACGTCCGTGCCGATGGTCGCCTCGAAGAAGTTGGGGTGCGTTTCGATGGACTCGCTCGAGGTGCTGACGGCGCCGCTGACATTCGGGCCGGTGGTCGTGCTGGGAGCGTATCCGTCCTCGCTAATGCCTACATAGTCCACGTTGACCGTGCAGATGCTGTTCTTGCCATGCACGACCTCGATGTTGTTGGCCGTCATGAAGGCCGCGTAGGTGGCGTCGGGATGCGAGTCGCCGCGGGCCACAGGCAGCGATGCCCCGGTCATGGACTTATCCAGCAGGAAAGTGCACTTGCCTGTCCAGAGGCCATAGCCGTCGTTGCGGACGTTGTAGCCGGCCTGCAGGAGCAGTGCCGTGAGGGAGTTGCCTTTGTTGATGTAGGCCATGTTAAATCAAACGGTCTTGGTGTAGTCCTTGTAGTTCACCTGGGAGGCCATGCCGCCTGTCGTGTCCTTGGTGAAATCACCGGCGCCGCCAGCCGATGCCGCGATCACCGCCAGGTATTCGTTGGCCTGTTTCTGCAGCTCGACCTGCTGGTTCAGTATGTTCATCTGGGGCGAGTTGCCCACGCCGAAGACCGAGTTATCGCCAGCAAAGACGGCCGCCTTGGCCCCAGCCTTGGCCGCATCTTCCTCGGCTTTCTTGGCTGCACGTTGCTCGGCCGCGGCGCCGAAGAACTTATCAAAGGCCGCTTGCAGTTCAGGAGTCAGTTGCTCGTTGTTGCGGGCCAGTGCTTCGGCGATCTGGTCGACGCTTTGCGGGGCGATGCCAGCGCCCATGGCGAGGGAACCATAAGGGCCTTGGCGCAAGGCCGCGTTGGCCTCGAGCTGCTTTTGGACCTGGGCATAGCCCTCCGGGGTGGTCTTAAAGAACTCGATGCGGGCCTGCACCTTCAGTTCTTCGGCCTTCTTCTTGTTTTCTTCGGCCTGCTTACGCTCGCGAGCCTGACGTGCGGCCTCGATTTCCTGCTGGCTCGCGAACAGTTTCGCCTCGGCCTGATCCGCGAAGGCCAGGGCGTCGGCGATGTCCTTGCGGCGCTGCTCGATGGCCGCCGTGATGAAGTTGATGGCGCTATGGATAAGCACCATAGGGGCGAAGAACCCCAGGATGAAGTCCTTGCCGAACTCGGTGAACTTCTTGGTCACGGCTTGCGTCTGCTTATCCAGCTCCGACATAGCCGCCTTGGCCTTGGCCGTCTGCTGCGGGACGTCGGACGTGCCCTTGATCTGGTATTCTACGACTTGAGCCATGGGTAGGTCTTCAACCTTGGGAAGTCGTAAAGGCCGCCATGGCTTCCTCTTCCTCCGTGGTCATCAGGTTGACGTCCACGCCTTTCAGGCCAGAAAAAGCCGTGCTCATCCAGATGGCCTGACATTCGGGCATCTCCCAGGCACGTTTCTCGTCGATGCCGTTGGCCACTAGGTTCGCCACGATGTTAAGCACCCAGGGCATGCCTGTGCCAGCCGCCCGCTTGCTCTGGTCGGTTTCCCAGAACTTAGGCCAATGGGTTTCCAGCATGTAGCCGCGGAAATCCTTTGCCGTCTTTATGAACAGGTCGCTGTCGCGCTGCCATTGGATCAGGATGGCCTTATCCTTCCCGGTCACGTCGTCGATGGGGAGTTCGGCGCAGGTCTTGATGGCGGCCAGCAGTTGCGTCGCGGTGAAATCCGCTTCCTGCACGAAGGGCGAGCCGATGGCATGCAGGCGCACCCGGTATTTCAAGCAAAAGGGATAAACGACATAGCCCAGGATGTTAACCTGGGCCGGGTCGGTGAAGGCGTTGATGAAGCGGGCGTCCATGCCCCTACGCCTTAAGCGTAGGACGCGATACTATCAAGCTGACGGAACTTGATGCTGACCCGGACGAAGTCCTTGTTCGACCCCTTTTCCGAGACGGACTCGATCACGCCGGAAACCTCGTTGGAGGTGCCCACGTCGGTCTTGAGCTTCACGGTGATCGCGGCGCCGACGTCAGGCATGTCGGTCGTCTTGGCGATGCCTTCCACGGTGCCGGTGCGCTCGACGCTGTCATAACGCAGGGTCACGGTGGCGCCAGTCTCGTCGGCCGCCTTGTCGTTAAGCTCGAAGGCCTTGTCGCAGGAGACGGCTTGGCAGAGGAAGTTGGAGATGCCCGTCTGCACGGCGACGCCGAACAGAACCGTCACGCCTTTGAGAACAGCAGCCATAGGTGTTTCTTAACCTTGGGCGGGCGGTCAAGGAGCTAGGACGCAAAGCACCGAAAGGCGCAGGACAGTGGCCCATGCCCCGGTCTGCTCGTCCAACCCCTGGTCCTCGGAGACAACGGTGACGTCATAAAGCAGCGCATCACCCTGCGTCGAAAACACAGTGGTCATGGCGTCGACGTCGGACAGGGTGGCGACCATGGCGGCGGCCCGCGCCCGGTGGGTCGTCAAGGTCACGTCGTTGGCGTTGTCGTGCAGGACGCAGCGGACCTGGCAATCATAGTTCCCGAGGCCATCGGGTAGGCCAGCCGGGGTGTTGGCCGAGTCGCAGACCACGACCACCTTGGGCATGACCGAGTCGGCCGTGCTGTCGCCCGGGTAGATGTTCACGCCGGTGAAGGTCGTTTCGGCCTGCAGCATGCCGACGAGGTTGCCCTCGACGATGTGACGGATGGATGAGGTGCCCATGGTGTTAAGATTTGGCGTTGTTGTTGAAATCGTCCACGTCCTTCTTGAGTCGGCGGGCTAGGTCTAGGCCGATCTGCTTATAGCGCAGGCCAATCACGGTTTCCTTGACGCCCGCTTCGGTGCTCACGTTATTTGTGTCTGCGATGCCGTTGCCGATGATCAGGTTCAGGTTTGCCGGCGTTTCGCTGAATACCTGATAACCGGCCGTGCCAGCATGGTTCTTGATGTAGTTGCCGATGCCGTTTGTCCCGAAGTTGGTCTTGCCTTCGCGGCTGGACGGTTTCGGCAGGGACATGAGCACCTTATACCAGCCGGACTTTAGGCGGCCGACCTGCGTTGCGCGGCTTGCCATGTATTCCTTTATCTCAGCGTCCGTTTCGACCAGCACTTTATCGCGCCAGTTGGCCAGGGGCTGCATCGGCCGTCCGTTGACCTTGAAACGGCCGCCGGCCTTAGATAGCAACCTCTTGTGCAAGGGCGCAAGGTTTCGCTGGAACCCTAGCGTGCCGTATTCGGTGGTCCGAACCATCGTTCGGTTGAAATAGTTCTTGGCCTTCTTAAACGCCCGCTCGTCGTCGTAGTCGTTGGCGATGGCCTGTAAGACACGCGTGCCGCGGAGCAGGGCAGTCCGTCCAGCGCCGGCCAAGAGGGCGCGAAACTCCGCCGGGTTTCCGTTGCGCGTCGTGTAGGCCATCTTCTTGGATAGCAAAAGCAAAGGTGCGATGCCTTTGCGGTTGTCGGCCGCGACGTAGATCTTGCGCACGTCAGCTGCGATTGCCCGCTTGCCGGCCTTGTCACCCGACACAGTCAGGCCACCCTTGCCTCCAGCTGCCATGGGAGGGGTAAGCATCAGAGACTCGCGGCACATCAGGGCGGCGTTTTTCAGGCCGATGTCCCGGATGGTTTCCCTGGTGTTCATGGCGTAGCGGGTCATGGCCTCCTGAAACTGGGCCATGCTCTTGGGCTCGATGCGGACTGTCGCAATCACTGGTTCAGCAGGATGACCTGCAGGGTCACCCAGGCGCTCGGGCGCTTGTGGGTCTGGCTGACAATCCGCAGGTTTTTACCATCAACGGCAATAACCTTGCCAATCCCTAGGGAGGCGATGGGCTCCTGGTTGACGACGATGGCCGCCGATGCCCCATTAGACCCGTCTGGAAGGCTCCAGGAGGCCGTTGCAGCGGGGATGCGGACGGTGTGCTGGGTCCGGTCCACAAACCCCCCTTCCTGGAACGACTGCGTGACCATCGGGTCCGAGATCAGGCACTGGAAGGTAATTGCCCCGGAGTTGCACGACCCGGAGACGCCGAAGTCGTCGACCATCAGCTTGGCGTCGTCGAGAAAGGTGCCGTCAGCGTAGAGGCTCATGTCTTAACCTTGGGCAGGGGTCAAAAAAAAGGGGCCCCCCGAAGGGAGCCCCAGTGTTCAGCTCGCGGCCGCTATTAGGCGGTCTTGAGGCGGACGAGGGAGGTCGCGCGGCCGACGGCGGCACCGAACAGGAGCGTCGCGGTGACGTTCATGTAGCCGGACTGCTCCTGGCCCATGATGACCTGGACCGAGAGGCCCGTGCCTTCGTCCGTCGCGTTGGCCACTTCCCAGCCCGGGATGTCCGTCTCGGGAAGGGCGGAGGCGAAGGCGATGGCGTCCGGACCGGCCACCCAGCCAGCGAGGTTTTCGCTGTTGGTCGCGAGGTTGGCGAACTGGTAGACGCGGGCGCCGGCGATGGTGCCGAGGTCGCCGTCGCGGATGATCTGCGCGCCGAGGACGTTGTTGCCCACGATGGTCGTGTCAGCGCGGAGGTCGGCGATGTAGCCGGAGTTCAGGACCGCGTAGCGGGGCTGCGGGGCCTTGGCGTCGTCCAGGGTCTTCTGGGCGGCGATGAGCTCGGCGTAGGACAGGTTCGCGCCGGTGGTGGACGAGGTGCTGTAGTTCGCGTTGGTGACCTGGGCGTTGATGACGTCCATGACCTTCTGGGCCAGGGCGATCGAAGCCGTGTTCACGAAGTTGTTCACGAAGAACTGGGCGCCGTATTCCTTGAGGTTCGAGGGCGTGAAGCGGCTCGAAACCTTGTAGTGCGTCAGCGAGACAGTCGAGGAAGTGACAGTCGCGTCGTCCTGGGTGAGGTAGCCGCCGGTCGAGAAAGCCGTGGCGCTCGAGGTCCCGATGAGGGGAACCTGGATGCTCATGCCGGAGGTGCCGGGGCGAGCGGAGAAGACAGTGGAGATGCCGGAGAGGACCGGGAGCTTGTTGGACAGGGAGCTGATCACGCCCTGCGCCAAGACAGCCGGGGCGGCGGTGATGGAGTTAGCCATAGGTAGGAGTTATTATTAGGTTAGGGGAAAAGGTTAGAAGGAGAGGCCGCGCACGATCTGGTGCTGGTTGGCCTTCCAGTATTCGCTGCGCTCCTTGGAGCCGACAGGCAGCGCGAGGAAGGTCGCGACGTGGTCGACGGCTTCCTTGGAGACGATAGCGGCGGCGGGATTGACGGCCACCGGGTCGATGCCGGTGCTAGCGACGATGTCCGCGGCCTGCTTGGCGGCGGAGACGGCGGCCTGCTCGACGGCGGCGGCCTGGGCGCTGATGGCCTCGGAGGCGGCCTTGAGCTTGTCCAGCTCGGCGGTGAGCTCGGCGATGCGGGCATCCTTGGCGGAAACCTCGGCCTTGGCCGCGGCGAGTTCGTCGGCGGCGCCGACAGTCAGCTTCTCGACAGTGGCACGCAGGTCGTCGCGCTCGGCCGAAAGGGCGCCGGCGATGACGCGGAGTTCGGAAAGTTCGGCCTCGGGAGTCAGTTTGCTCATGACGTTCTTAATCTTGGCGAAGTGGTCAAAGGCCGACGCTTCTTCCGCAGGGTCTTCTTCCATGTCTTCCTCGCCGGCCACGATCTCCGCAGGGTCGCAAACCTCGACGCCAAGGGCTTCGACGGCCGCACGATTGGCGGGGTCGTTGTCGATGAACTCGTCCACCTCGAGCCCAGCGTCCAACATGGCCTTCACGGCGCCGGCCTTGAACTCGGGAGCGGGCGAGCCGTCCTTGTTCATGATGAGCTGCTGGTAGTCCAGGCCGATGGCCTTCAGGTCGGCCACGGTCTTGGCGCGATCAGACTCCGGGCGGTTGGTCAGGACGACCACTTCCTCGGCCTCGGCGGCGATGTAGTCGAGCACCTTCTGGACGGGCTGGCCGTCCGCGATGATGGTGCCGTCGATGTCGGTGATGATGCGGGGCATAAGTTAAAAAGAGGCCAGGGCCTTGTTCAGGTTGTCGGCCAAGCCGGTGACGAGGCCGAGCTGCGCGGCCTTCTTGCCGGAGTAGACGGCGCCGTTCATGGTCGAGTCCTGGACCATCGTGCGGGTCATCTTCACGGAGGCCATGAAATCCGCGTGGATTTCATCCACCTGCTGTTGCAGGTTCGCAATCTGCTCGGGGGTGAGGGACGTGCCCTCGATGCCGGCGCCCTTCAGCGGGGAGCCGCTGGACTTGATGACGACCATCTGGACGCCCGCGTCGGCGTAGGCCTTCGAGAAATCAGGAATGGCCATGTAGACGCCGATGCTGCCGACGGAGGCCGACGACGAGCAGACCACCCGGTCAGCGGCCGCGCCGATCCACATGGCGGCCGAGCACATCTCGGAGTCCGTGTAGGCCATCGTGGGCTTGCTCATGCCGCGCACCTGGTTGGCGATTTCCTCGACGCCGGTGACAGTGCCGCCCGGGGAGTTGATGACCAGGCAGACCTTCTTCACGGACGGGTCGGCCTCCATGGCCGCCAGCGTCGCGGATACCTCATTGAGGTCGCAGGCGCCCAGCATCTTGTCAAGGGGAGAAACGCCCTTGGAGATCACGCCGTCGATGGGCACGACCCCGGTGCCGTTCTCGGTCACGTAGGCCTGCGGGCGTTCGCCGAACAACTTGGCCAGCACGTCCGTGAAGGCATACTTGTCGGCCAGCGCCTTGGCGTCAGCGGCCTTGGCCGGGTCGATAAGCAGGGGCTCGCGGCCCTTCAGTCCGTTGATGAGGAAGCGCATTGGGGTCAGATAAGGTTGGGGGCGTCTTCGCCTGGGGCGTTGCTCGGGCCGTCCTCGCCGTCGAGCGGCTGGGAAACAGGCTCAACCGAACTCGGGGCCTGCATGTTCGAGAAGCGCTGCATGGCTTCCTCGAAAGAGACGCGGCCGCCGGTGGCGTCGGTCTGCTCCTTGGCGAAGGCGATGTCGCGGACGAGCTGGGAAAAGACCTTCTGGAAGTTCTGGCCGCGGCGCTTGAGCACGTCGGTGTAGTTCGTCAGGCCGGCCAGCAGGTCGTCGCGGTCATTCTTGGAGTCGCGGCCGTTGTCGATGCTCGGAACCTGCGGGCAGGTGAACTCGACGTCAGCCCACTTCGGATCGTCGGGCAACTCGCCCTTGGCGATGCCGTCGCTGATGCGATACTGCCAGTCCGGCACGCAGTATTCGTCGACCAGCATGCACTGGATTTGGCCGACGTAGCGGTCCGCCTTGCCGAGCACCATGCGGATGAGCGCCGAACCGGCCTTGCTGCCGTCGGTCACGACTTCGTAAGGAAGGCCACCTGCCGCGATCATGCGGGACAGCACCTCGTTGAACATCTCCATGCTCTGCCGCGGGAAGTTCGGCGACACGCTCTTAAGGTCTTCACCGGGCTCGAGCACCAGGAGTTTGCCGCCCATCTGCTGGCCGATCTGGTTAAAGGAGGTCGAGCCGATGCCGTTCAGGTCGGCGGCCATGCTCTCGTCGATGGCGCCGCCGTTCTTCGTGAGCACATTCGGGATGTCCGTCACCTGCTTGGTCGCCCGCTTCTCCAGCTCGATGATCTCGACCTGGTCCTGCATCGAGTTCAGCGCCTGCTGCATCGGGGGCAAGCCGTGGCCGCCGGAGACGCGCTGGATGTTGGCCACGTGGCACATGGCCGAGGCAGGAATGAGCTTGTAGCCGGCCTCGCCGGTCTGGACCCAGTAGCCGCGGACGGCGCCGTAGACGTCGTAGACGATGCCATCCCAGGTCTGCGCGTCGACCAGCGCCTGGTCGTCAGGATTGAGCACCCGGTGGCCTTCGACGATCTGCATGACAGCGTCGCCCGCGGCGTTGCGGGTCTTGATGGCAAAGATTTCACCATCCACCGCCCACGTGCGGACGATGCAGCGCTGGACCTGCTCGCCGGAGAAACGGCCAGTCAGGTCAGCCCGACGGGTCTTGCGGTAGTAGTATTCCTCGTAGAGTCGCGCCTTCGCCGGGTCGGCCGCATGGCTCGTCGGGGTCAGGCCATCGCCGACCACATACATCACCATGTCGTTCACATACTGCACCATCGCCGGGTAGTTCTTCTCGGCGTAGCGGGCTCGCTGGATGAGCTGCAGGCGGTCCGACTCGCGGACGTCCTTCTTGGAGTCCTGCGGGGTCGAGCCATACCAGGCGCGACGGCCAAAGGTGAAGCCGCCGTTCAGGAAGTTGTTGTTCCAGGACGCCTGGGGCTTCGGCGTAGCCTCTCCGGCGCCGGCTTTCGGCACCTTGACCTTGGTGGCTTTGCTGGCGTTAGACTTCTTGGCGGGCATAAAGATCAGTAGACGCGGTTATCCCAGCGGATGTTCAGGACGCTGTAGCGGGCGTATGCCGCGTAGGCCTGCGGATCCAGCTGGTAAAGGGCATAGCCGGCCTCGTCCAACATCTCCTTCGGGGGGAGCGCCCACTGCTTCGACACGCTCGAGCCGGAGTCGGAGTAGGAAACCACGTTCAGGCCGGCGGTGATGGCCGTGACGGCCTTGTTGCGGATGGCCAGCAGCTCGTCTTCCGTGAGTCCGATGAAAAGTCCTCGTGCCATGGTTTGTTCTTAACCTTGGGCAGGGGGTAAAGAGGGGACTGGCCGCCGTGTTCCATGCACCCTAGCGCCGCAAGCCATTACAGCACCACAACAACGCACCAGCGGCCAGTCCTGAACAAAAGGTGCGAACATCAGCAAAAAGGTCAAGTCAGGCATCGAGCGGCGCGGCCTCTCCTGCCCCTTCGCGGCCGACGATACCCCAGCGGACGGCCACCAGCATGGCAAGAAGCTCGCAGTCCAGGGCGTGGTTATCTTTCTTGCCGGCGGGCAAAATCCATTGGGGCTTGCCCGTTCGCGAGTCCCGCACCCGCACCTCGGCGTTCATCTGGTCCACATAGTCGGCCACGGTGTCGCGGGCATACGTGTGCACCTTGCGAACCCGAAGGCCTGACAGCAGATCCTTGCCGGCTAGGTTCGACCACACCAGCAGCCGGGCGCGGTTGGTCTGCCCGGGCACCACGTAGGTTTGGACGTCGGAGTAGAAGCGTTTCGCCGTCTGGCCGTTGGCGCCCTTCACAGTGAAATCGTCTTGGCCTGAACCCTTGGCGCACTTCCAGCCCCGCTTGGCCGTCTCGGCGTAGACCACCTGCGCGTTGTCGCCCGCATCGACGAGCACCAGGGCGCGATGGACGCCGTGCGCCTTGGTAAAGTTCTCGACGTCTCCCCACGTTTCTAATCTGGCGAAGGCACGCAGCCGGCTGTGCCCGGTCTTGCTCCAGCTGCGCACGACGCCGTAAAAGTGGCCGCGCTGACAGTCGATGCCCGCTGTGCGGAAAGGTATCGAGCCCTGCGGGGCGTCCTTCTTTTCGGCCACAGAGGCCTTGGGCGTGATCATGGCCTCGGCTTCCCAATCGTCGGCCAGGGCGTAGTCGCTTGCCGTAGCCGCCGCCACCATCGTGCCGCCGTCGTCGCTCCAAGGCAGGGCGAGATACTTCTGCTTGAAGATGCGCCGCGGTTCCTCGTCGCCGTAGGTGTCGCTGGCCTCCTTGGCCTTGAGCATGTCCACGCCCAGGGAGCCCCAGCTCGTCGAGGCCAGAGCATTGACGTGCAGGCCGACCCAGCCGCGTTTTTGGCTCACTGTCATCGGGACGAACTCGCCGTCGGCGTTGCACCTGATCCGCGTCTCGTTGGTATCAGGCAGTCGGACAGCGCACTTGGCGCACTCGTAGGTCGTGCCGTCCTCGACCTTGCGGTGGTCCCAGCCGGCCTCCGTCTTGGCATCCTCGGGAAAGCGGACCATGTCCCAGATCCAGGGTTGCAGATGCCCGCATGCCACGCACCTGAACTGCCATTCACGCTGGTCCGTCGTGCCGTAAAGGTTCGCGAAGTCGTCGCCCACCAACCCGGGCTGGCTCGCGTATAGTTTCTTGCTCGTCCACTCGTAGGCCTTCGTCCGTGCCATCGACTCCTGGAGCGCACCCTTCGGCCACTGCCAGAGCTCGTCCCCAAAGACATAGCGCGTCGAGATGCGCTGCAGGTCCTTGTGCGTCGTGGCCGAGTTGTTGTAGACGATGGTTCCGTCGGCGAAGTCAATCGTGTCGCTCTTGGCGTTGTCATTCGGCGATAGACTCTCACGGACCGCCGGCACGACGTTGAAAATGGGCCGCAGGTAGCGCAGGGTGAAGTCCTTCGCGTTGTCCTGGTTGTCCATGTAGATGACCATGTTCCCGCGATCGTTGGCCATCAGGTGCGTCGCCAGCAGGCGCATGGTCAGCGTCTTGCCGCATTGGATTGCCCAGGGCATGACCAGCACGCGCGTCGACGGCTCGCTAAAGATGCGGATGGCCGCCGCAATCCACGGCCAGCGCTCGGGACGGTAGCCGCCCTTAAACGGGGAGTCCGGTATGTTCGTGACGTTGCGGGCCAGCCACTTCACCGGGTCGGCGTTGTCGGGCGGGCTCAAGGCCTTGCGGCCGACGGCCAGCAGCTCGGCGCCGTTCACTTGCTCAAGTCCTCCCGCGTCTTGCGCACCCAGCCGGCCAGCACCTCCA
>JBEGRN010000017.1:0-14165 GCA_041180425.1 Verrucomicrobiota bacterium | reverse complement strand
CGTGGCCGCTCATGCCCATATTGGCATCGATGGTGCCGGCGATGGTGTCCTCCACCCAGTAGCCATGCCCCGACTCCCTCATGGCGACGGGAGCGGCCACGAGGGACTCGCTGCCCGCCCCGAGGTCGCCGCCGCTCGCCCGGATGGGGTCGGAGACGTCGACCGCGGACATCCCGCCAAACTCGCCGCGATTGGCGAAGGTGGCGGTCGGGATGAGCATCCCCGCCGTCCAGTCCTGTGAGCAGTTACCGGGGACCGCGTTCCCGCTGGAATGGTTCAGGGTGCCGACGACCTCATGGGTCGGCCTCGCGACCGGCACGATGGGAGTCCCGCGCCCGGTGCCATCCTCGCTGGCGTCATGCGATGCGCGGAGGGCATGGGCGACCAGGTAACCGCTCGCGGCGGTCTGGCTGTCCACGCCGCCATGCCCCTGGTGAGCCATGCAGCCCGCCACCTCGGACACGGACTCCTGAAGGACCGCCCCGAAGTTCGCCTTATCGGGCATCCTCTGGGCGCCCGAGGCGTTCTGCTTCGTCAGGGTTCCGGCGATGTCGCCGCCGTCCCACCAGCGACTGCTTCCAGAGCCTGCCGCAACGCCACCGGGAGCTCCTTCCCGCGTTTTTCTGCACGGCGCAAAATCCCGGCGCACGCCGTCGAACTCAAGAAGAACCTGTCCGGGATCGAACCCCTCTCGAGCACTTGCGACAACGAACACACGGCGGCGTCGTTGGGCCACTCCGAAGTATTGGGCATCAAGTGTCCGCCACGCGACTGCTCGCGTGGGACCAAGCACATAACCTGCGTTCGTCCACTTTCCCCCTGGCGGCTCGAGCGGCACACCTTCGCCGGCAAGCTCTGCAAGAAAGCAGCCGAAAGCGTTGTCCGCTGTGGAGAGGACTCCGGGGACGTTTTCCCAGAAGACGATGCAGGGGGGCAGTCCCCAAAAAGCCCGAGCTGTGTCGATTGCATTGGCGAGCTCACAAAAAACGAGGGAAAGATTGCCGCGCGCGTCCTCAAGGGATCGACGCTGCCCGGCGACGGAAAAGGCTTGGCACGGAGTACCGCCACAGAGGACATCCGGGGCGTCGACCTCAAAGTCCAGCACCTTCTGGGGGAGGAGGGTCATGTCCCCGTGGTTCGGCGTCTCCGGGTAGTGGTGCGCCAGCACCGCGGAGGGGAAGGCCTCAATCTCCGCAAACCAGGCAGCCTTCCAGCCGAGGGGTCCCCATGCCACGCTCGCGGCTTCGATGCCGCTGCACACGCTGCCGAACCTCATGCGAGCACCAGCAGGAGCAGGAGCCCGACCACGAAGACCGCGACCGCGAGCAGGATGCCCCGGGAGGCGGCGAGCGGATCGCTGTCATCGGCGAACCGCTGGGCATCCTTCCACTGGTACCGGGCAGCGTCGCCCGGGGCAGGGTGCTCCATCGGGAGCTCCTGCTGGACGGGCGGGGGTGCCTCGTCCTTTTCGATGCCCGCCAACAGGCGGAGCCGTTCGCCTTCACTCAGGCGCTTACCGTCCACGATCATGGGGTTCCCCCGGGGTAAAGGGGGCGGCGATGGCCGCCCCGGTAGATCAGGCCATCTCGTCCATCGAGAGGTCGTCGAAGTCGCTGGCGGAGGCGGAGACGCCGCCCGCGAATGCCTCGCCATCGGCGAAGAACTGGACACCCTTCAGGGTGGCGTTGATCCGCTTCCCCCAGGAGTTGTCCTGCGCCCAGAGTTCGACGATGGCGACCACGTAGCACCCCGCGTAGGGGCGGCCATCGGCCTCAACCAGCGGGGTGCGGTCGCGGTCCACGATGGTGGGGCGTGCCTTGTTGGAGGCGTTCAGGGTGTAGCAACCCTCGAAGCCGCCATAGACCTCCCCGTCCTTCGACAAGGGGCTCTTCTTGTAAGCCACGCGGCCCTTCGCCTCGAGCTCGCCCAGGATGGCGGCAGCCTTCGCGCCCCACTTCGCGGAGGCGACCGCCTTGATCGCGGCGTCGAGCGCCTTCGCGTTGTCGCTGCCCGGTGCGATGGGGAAGGCGGCAGAGTGGCGGGGCTCGCCTTCGCCGTTCACGGTCTTCGGCTGGAAGAGCGCGGGGAAGGCGAGGCGGACGTTATTCAGCTTCACGGTGGACATGTGATGTTTTCCTCTATGGTTTAGGCCAGGTCGGCCCCTGTTTCGTCATGGAACAGCTCGGCAACCGGACGCACCTCGAGGGCGGGCCGCTTGTCGGCAATGGGTGCGACGGTCGGCTTTCCTTCCGTCTGGGAGATGAGGGGGAGCAGCCGCTCCCAGTCCGTTGGGCGGCGCTTGAGCAGCTTCTCCGCGGTCGCGGGGGAAATGAGCTTATGCTCAAGGGCAGCAGCCCCGACCTGCTCCGCGAGGAGCAGCCCGGCGGCGTCGGCATCGCCCCACGAGCGGATGCCCCGCTTCCCCGCGACGAGCTTGAAGCCCGCCACCGGGATGCCCTTGTGCAGGCGGCGCTCTGCCTCCGCCCGGATGGCAGAGCACCAGCCCTCGATGAGGTCGACGGCCGCGAGGGCTTTCGGGATATCGGCGAAGGTGACGAACTGCGCGACCATCTCATCGCGGCGGCTCTGGTCTTCCGTGGTGAGGTCGTCGAACTGCGCGCCGACCTCCTCCTGCACCTGGGCGGCGAGGGCATCACAGGACGCCTTCCGCGAGCACCAGCGACACTGCTCCTCGCCCGGGCGGGCGGGGAGCTTCCCGTACCCGGCAGCCGCCTCCTCCACCTCCATCGCGAAGTGGTCGAGCTCAACCTGCTCGCATGTCCACTCGCTAGGGGTGCGGCTCACCGGGGGCTGGCAGATCACCAGACGGACCACGGGCGGGAGGTCGCCGAAGAGGGCGGCGATGAGGTTCGCCCCGAGGGCGTACAGCATCATCTGGCGATTGCGGTCGGCATTCACCGCCACGCCCCTGCCTGTCTTCAGGTCGACGACCACGAGCTCGCTGCCATCCCGGGCGATGAGAATCGCGTCGGCAGTCCCGACCGCTCCGGGCTCCCCGGTGAACTGCCCGATGGGGACAGCGACCTCCACGAGCCGCTCGTGGGTGGCATCGAAGCCCGAGACGTACTCGGTATAGACAGTGGCGATATCCACCATCTCCTCGTCCACCACGAAGTCCTCCCCATCGATGAGGATGGGGGTCCCCAACCAGTCCGAAGGCGGGCGGTCGGAGTTCAAAGCCCGGGCGGCGAGCTCGTGAATCGCGGAGCCCCGCCTGGCGTAGGTGCTACCCGTGCCATCGTTGAGCCACTGCGCGCAGTTCATCCAACCCTCTGCCCCGGAGGGCGAGAGGCGTGCGTGGGTGCCGCTCACTAGAGGCTCTCCCGCTCGCGCATCATGGCCGCCGCCATCTGATAGGCGACGGCTGCCGTTTCGAACAGGTTCGCCGTAGAGTCCGGATTGAACTCCGGGCGCACCATCAGGGCCGCCATCGCCTGTCCGGCGAACAGGTCGAAGAGGCAGCCGTCGCCCGGTGCCCAGAAATCCCCGACGGGGATAGCGCCCGGGTTCACGTGGACACCGCGAGCGCGATGGCTTCCACGACGGCCGCCCACTTCTCCTGCGGGATGTCCGAGAGCTTGCCGCCATCGGGGACACCGAACTCCCGGAGGAGGGCGGCTCCCGCATCGCGACCCTTCCGGGCGACGAGCTGCGTGAGGAAGGGGACCTTGATCTCGTCATAGGTCACCGTCCGGGGCGGGGGCGGGGGCGGCGGCTCCGGAGCGGGCGGCGGGGCGACCGGGGTCGGCTCGGCGACCACCGGGGTCGGCTCGGCGGGCTTCTCTGCGCGCTGGCGCTTCGCCTTCGGCGGCGTGGCGACCTCCACCGCCTCGGGGGCGGGCGGCGGCTCCAGCACGATGGCCTTCTGCTCGGCGTAGGCGATGGCCCCCGGTGAACGGAGGGAGAGGGCGGCGATCAGGTCGCGGATGGCGACTGTGTTCTCCGCGATGGCGGCTTCCAGTGTCATGGGCTTATGTAGCTCCTGCTGTCAGGTGGGTGTGGAACGGTAGCGAAGGCTAAACGTCGGGGCAAATAAAAAAAGCGGCGGGGGTCGGAGGACTCACGCTCGGCTGGTAACGGAGGAACGCGGGGACATAGTCCCCGCAGCATTCGCCACGCTCCTGGTAGGAGGGGGAAACGCGGAGCACCAGTCCTTCCGGGGTGGAGGAGAGCAGGAAGCCCTCGCGCGAGAGCGCGCGGGCAAGCATGACTACTGGCACATCGTCGGCGATGCGAACAAGCACAGAAGGCTCCTAAAAGGCAGGGTGGGGCAAATCACCGCAGGCGGTCGAGCACCCACGGGATCACGTAGTCCGAGAGGACGCCGCCGATGAGCAGCACCACGGAGAAGGCGGTGATCTCAAGGCAGAAAATCAGGAGGTCGGTCATGGTTCTTTCCTCAGTTGATGGGCAGCGCGACGGATCTGCGCGACCACGTTCGCCATCGCCCGGTCGGCGGCGACCGCGCGACCCTTGCTAAACACTCCCACGAGGCGACCCGCGAGCCGCACCTTCCGGTGGCGGCCGCCGTTCTCTATCGCCCAGGGGAGCCCTGTCGCATCCAGTGCGGTGCGAATCTCTTGCGGGAGCCGCATCTAGATATTCCGAAGCCATGCCACCGGGGAGGTGGCAGCGCGCGCGGCAGCCTTCGCCGCCTTCAAGGTCGGGAAGATGGCGATGGAGCCATCCTCCTTCGCGAGGTGCAGAGGGCGGAGCCGCCCCGGGGCATCGAGGACATGCTTCACCGCGACCCAGCGAGTCCCATCGAAGGGAGCGCGCTGGGAGAAGTACACGTGGCCGATGATCATGCGGCGAGCCTCAGTACATGACGCGGCAGAAGGCAGCCACGCTCACCTTCAGCACCTTGCTGGTGCCGATGGGGCGGAGCAGCATGAAGGCATCGGAGTCGGTAGCACCGACCACTTCGCACACGGTGCGGCGGTCGACGCCCTGCGTTTTCCGCAGGAGCATCACGTAGTCGACGGCGGGCATCTGTCGGCTCCTCTTATCGGCAGCCCCTCGCTGCCTTTCGCTTACGGTAGCAAGTGCTACCGCGAATGCAAGCCCTCCCCGAGCAATTTTTTTTTACACGGGCGGCAAGAATTATTTTTTCACCCGGGGCTTGCGTCCGCTGTAGCATTTGCTATAGTTCTTTGCACGGGGGACGGAATCTTCCACCCCAAAGCGAAAACAGGAGAGATTGAGATGATCATCACCAAATACGGCCGCGAGAGCTTCTACCACATCGAAAAAATAGACCGCTCGCAGATGACCGGTCCGCTCCCCCGCAAGCTCATCGTCACAAAAACGAATGGCACCGAGTTCACCGTCACGCAGTGGGATAAGGACTTCTGGGAGGTGGCTGGTGGATTTTTCGGGAGCCAGCCGATGGAGGTCAATGGCTGGCTGGACGGTCTTCGTGTGCTCGACAACCTGTAACCGACCAATCCTGAAGCATTCTCCCGCGAGAATGCTTCGGGATGAACTTGGTAGACCCACAGAAGGAGAGAACCGTGAGGAAGAACTTCCTGATAAACGTGCGCGTCGGCGGCAATATCATTGCCTGCTGGGATGCCGCCGACCCCGTTGAGGCTTTCGATGTGGCATGTGAAGGCTGCTCGGAGGATGACTTCTCCGAGGTCATCTACTCCCGCCTCCGCGAGCGCATCGAAGGCTGCAAGTCGATGAACCTCGGCGAGCGGCAGGTCATCGAAGAGGAGGACGGGGTATCCGTCTCCGTGAAGTGCGAGGAAGGGGTCGATGAGGAGGAGGAGGCATGATCGACAACCGCCTCATGGCCCGCTTCTATGCCATCGATGAGCTCCGCACCATCGCGCGGCGGGCGAAGGACAGCCCCATCGACCGCTTTGAGCGGCAGACCCCTGCGGGCTGGATAAAGGCGACCATCTCCCACAAGCGCTGCCTGTGGACCCTCGACGATGCCCGCATCGCGAAGACCGCCCTGATCGACCGCCTCGCCCAGTCCTACCTCTGAATCCACCCCGGTGGAAAAGAAAAAGCCCGCTCAGTGCGGGCTTTTTCATTTGTGGGGGTAAGAACCCCCGGGGAGTTATTACCCTCTGCCCCTAGCACGTTACCGGGCAGGGTTTAGGGCAATAATTCACGTGAGTTATTGCCCTAAAGAACCTCGAGGGCAATCTCGACCACTTGCAGGGCAATGATGACCAGCCCGATACCGCACAGCCACCGCTTACTCGCGGGAGGCTCCTGCGGCATCACTCCGCCATGCTCTGCCAGGTACTTGATCCGCTGCCGGACTGCTTCGTCGACCATCTCTCTCGCTCCGTGTTATTTGAGCAGGCGGACTATCCGCTGCACTAATTGCTCGTCCATGCGCCCCGACCGTTGAGCCTCCCCATAAACGAGGGAGACAATCTCGCCGAACTGCTCCGGGCGGAGCGTGATCTGGTTCTCATTCACCGCTTCCCCTACAAGCGCGATTGCTTTCGTTATGAGGCGATCGTCCAGGATCGCCGCCTTCGTGGTGGCGTTGTGATCCATGTCCATCCACCCGGTAGCCAGTCCGAGCTGGTGCTCGAACTTGCGGGCGGTCTTCTCCGTGATGGGGCGCACCCCGGAGATTAACTGGCAGATGTAGGAGGGGCCGGAGAGCTTCAGCTTCTTCGCCAGCGAGCTCGCTCCGCCCCACTGGCTTGCCAGGGTGGAGAGGTTCACAACCCGGGTATCGGTCACGTCGGCCATGTTCGTCATCCAACCCGGCTAAAGGGCTCGGGTGTCGGGGGCGAATATACGCCCACTGATAAACGGTAGCAAGTGCTATAGAGGGGACGTTGCCCCGAACGGTAGCAACCGCTACCCTCCGGGCGGTAACACCAACGGAGAGCCCCTTATGAACCTTGCCCTCAGCCGGCTGGCGGACACGCGCAGGGCGAACCTCCGCCGGCTGGCAGACCAGCATGGCGCGACCGCCCTGGCTTTGAAGATTGGCTACAGCAATGTCTCTTTCCTGTGCCAGATGATCGGCCCCAATCCCCGCCGCCCGGTGACCGAGCGCACCGCTCGCCTCATCGAGGACATCCTCGGCCTTGAGCCGGGCTGGATGGACCTCGACCTCGACGTCCACCAGGCAAAGGAGGCGTAACGTGATGCCTGCCACCATCACCCCGCACCTCCTCCAGATGCGGGCGCCCACCCTGCTCGCCGACCTCCCGGGCTGGCTCCTCTGGCGCTTCGAGCACCCACCGGGCGGCGGGAAGCCCCGCAAGGTCCCCTATTACGCGAGCGGCCGACGCCGGCACGGCGTGCAAGGTCGCCACGAAGACCGCGAGCAGCTCGTCACCTTCGAGGCCGCGAAGGCAGCCGCCGCCCGGAAGGGCTTCGACGGCGTGGGCTTCGCCCCGATGCCCGAGTGGAAGGTCACCGCCCTCGACTTCGACGCCTGCGTCCTGGGCGGTCGCGTGGATCGCGAGGTCGAGGACCTCGTGGCCTCGACTTATGCGGAGTTCTCACCCTCCGGGAACGGGGTGCGCGCCTTCGTGGCTGGCGCTCTGGGCAATCGGAAGGCCATCGCCTCCGAGCAGGCGTGGGGCTTCGAGACGTTCTCCAGCAAGGGCTTCGTGACCTTCACGGGCAACCTGCTCCCCGTGTGCCAGGAGTTCGAGACGCAGGACACCATCGCCCCTGCCTCCGACCGCCTGCGCGCCCTGTGCGAGTCCCGCTTCTCCAGTCCCGCCGAGGATCGCCCCGCCGCCGAGCCGCTCGGGCTTCGCCGAGAGGTCATCGAGGAGGCGCTCGACTCGCTCGACCCGGACATGGGGTATCCGGACTGGCTGCGCGTGGGTATGGCTCTGCATCACGAGCTCGGGAGCGAGGGCTTCGACCTCTGGGACGCGTGGAGCGCCCGGAGCCCGAAGTACACGACCTCGGAGTACAACCTTGAGCGCTGGGAGTCCTTCGGCAGGCAGGGCGGCCCTGCGGTCACCATTCGCAGCCTCATCCACCTGGCGAACCAGCACGGCGCCCACGTCTCCATCTCGCAGGCTCTTGAGGCTTCCGCCTTCGACGACCTCACCGCGTCCGAAAAGTACGAAACGGACGTTTCCGTACCTTCGGACAAGCCCCTGCGCTTCCCCTTCGTCCGTGCCGGGGAGTTCGTGGCCGCTGCACCCCAGAGGTACTGGATCAAGGGAATGCTTCCCGAGGCTCCGCTCGCGGTCATCTACGGGGAGAGCGGCTCGGGGAAGACCTTCGCGGTGCTGGACATGGTCCTCGCCATCGCCCGGGGCATTGAGTGGCGCGGCAGGCGGACCCGAAAGGGCAGGGTGGCGTACATCGCCGCCGAAGGCTCCGGGGGCTTGCGCAAGCGCCTGAAGGCATATGCGGACTTCAATGGCATCGACGTCGCGGACATCCACCTCGTCCTGCTGGCGGATGCCCCTAACTTCCTGCTCGCGGCCGACGTGGTTGAGGTCATCCGGGGCATTCAGGCCGCGGGCGGTGCGGACGTGGTCGTCATCGACACCCTGGCACAGGTCACCCCGGGCGGGAACGAAAACGGCGGCGAGGACATGGGCAAGGCTCTGGCCCACTGCCGCCAGATCACCCGCATCCTGGGGGCTTCCGTTGTCCTCGTTCACCATGCCGGTAAGGACGCCTCCCGGGGTGCTCGTGGCTGGTCGGGATTGAAGGCTGCCGCGGACGCGGAGCTCGAGGTCGTGCGCAATGGCGACGACCGGGCTCTGCGGCTCTCAAAGGCGAAGGACGACCTCGACGGTGCCTCGTGGGGCTTCCGCCTTAACGTGGTGTCCATCGGCGAGGATGAGGACGGCGACCCCATCACCTCCTGCGTGGTTGAGCCCGGTGAAGTCCCAGCCGCCCCTGCCGGGCGGAAGGCTGCCGGCGGGGTGCAGAAGGTCATCCTCCGGGTGCTGGACGACCTTACCGCCCTCGGGGCGGAGGACGTCGCCCACGAGGACCTCGTCGCCCACGCGGTCGAGCAGCTCGCCCAGGAGCCCGGCAAGAGGGACCAGCGAGCCTTCCGGGTTCGCCGCGCCATCACCCTCCTTCAGGGGGAGGGAGCCATCGCCATCGCGAACATGAGGGTCCGCGCCACATGAGCTACACGGTGCCACACGACGCCACACGGAGCCACATGTGACACCGTGTTACCTGTGGATAAGTGCCACGTACGCTACACACCCCTATAGGGGTGTAGCGGTGTGGCGCCTCCACAGCCCCGTGTGACGTGGCGCCAGCCCGACTTGAGAAAAAAAGAAAACCATCCCGGAGCAGACCGCCATGACTGGAAAAAACGAACGCCGCACGAGGCTCCAGAATCGGACCGGGCACTACCTCGCCCGGGAGTGGGGTGAGGTGGAGCGGCGCATCGCCCTGGGCGGCGTGGTCTACCCGGACGGCGGGATGGTGATCGATGGCTGGCCCCAGACCTCGCCCTGTGCCCAGTGGAACTCTGGGGACGGAGGGAGCAGTGGCCCCCGGAAGCATGTCCAGCATTTTGCCGAGGTCCACACCCGGGAGTCCGTGCTGGTGTGCCGGGCGCTGGCGCGCATGACCGAACTGGAGCGGCTCATCCTGCGGCTGGTCTACGTGGAGGGCAGGGGAGCACCTAAGACCGTCTGGCTTGCCACGACCGCCATCGGGCGCAACAAGCTCTACGAGGTCCTCCACGGGGCGCTCTCCCGGATTGAGGAGGAAGGCGACCGGGAGGAGGGTAGGGACAAGTCGGAAAACTCCTCGGGATAACTTCCGAGGAATACGAGAGGATTGGTCCAACGTGGTCTAGTTCTCGCCGCGTTCTTGGTTTTCCTCACCCCTCGCCTGGTCTCAGACCCAACCCCGCCCCGTGCGGGGTTTTCTTTTTTCGGAGTTCCCTCATGGCCGTACAGCTCTCTGTCGCTGCCCGCAATGCGCTGCTCGATGCGATCGAGACGGCCACGGGCGCCACCGCTATCATGCGAATCCGCACGGGCGCCGCCCCGGCGAACTGCGCCGCCGCCGACACCGGCACGGTCGTCGCGACCATCACCCTGCCCGCGGACTGGATGGCAGCCGCCTCGGCTGGCACGAAGAGCCTCCTCGGCACCTGGCAGGACACCGCCGCGGACGCCACTGGCACCGCCGCCCACTTCCGCATCTACGACTCCGCCGGCACGACCTGCCATATCCAGGGCACGGTCGGCACCAGCGCCTCGGACCTCATCGTCGACTCCGTGAGCTTCACCGCCGGGCAGCAGTTCACCGTGACCGCGTTCACGCTCACTGCGCCGAACGCCTAAACCCGGGTCCATCTCGCGCTTCGCGCGTTCTGATATGGAGGCCGGCGCATGGATCTTCCCGATGAAGGCGTCGGCGTGTACATCTGGGTCGGCGGGGTAAAGCAGGAGGGCTATCGCCTCAATGGCTCCTGGTGGCTCGGGCGGGAAGACCCGCCTGAAGACGTCCAGCTCGCCGATGCCGATGTAGAGGCCTGGGAGCCTGTAGGCTAATGGCTGTCGCGTTTAAGGCGATAACCGCCGCCGCCAACAGCACAACGGGTAATTTCACCTTTACCGAGCCGACCGGCACGGTGCAAGGTGACCTGCTGATCGCCTTCGTCGCAACGAAGACCGACACGTTCACCTTCCCGACCGGGTGGACGCTGCTCAATGCCACGACCGGCAGCGCCACCATCGGTGGCCTCCGGATTGCTTACATCGTGCGCGGCGCCTCGGCGCCGGCTCTCACGGTAAGCAGCCGCGCCGCCCCGGACGTGTGCCTCTATGCGGTCGCGAGCTTCACCGGATTCAATACCTCGAACCCGGCTCAGGCTCTCGACGTCGCCACGAATACGAGCCCGGTAAACACCGCCATCGGTGTCTCGGGCTTCGTTGAAGGGGACATGGCCGTCCTCGCCTTCGGCGGCATGAATAACATCGCGTTCGCGTCCTATTCGGACGCGAGCCTCCAGATCCTGCCCTGGACCGAGCAGCTCGACGCAGGCACGGCGAACGGCTCTAACGTAGAGCTCGCCATCGCCACCGCTACGGTGCCGACCGGCACCATCGACCCATATGGCCCCTTCAGTGGCACGGGCGGCGGTACTGGCTCGAGCACCATCGTGGTCCTCCAGATTCCCGCCGGTGCGGCGGGGATCAGTGGCTCGCTGGCGAGCACCCTGTCGGCGGTCACCTCTTCGGCGACCGGGCAGCTCGCCCTCAAGGCGAGCCTCGCCAGCACCCTGTCGGCGGTCACCTCTTCGGCGACCGGGCAGCTCGCCCTCAAGGCGAGCCTCGCCAGCACCCTGGACGCGGTCGCGCTCGCGGGGACAGGCGCCAGCACCGCCGCCCCGATTAGCGGCTCGCTGGCGGCCACGCTGGGCTCGGTCACCTCCGCAGGGACTGGGCAGCTCGCCCTAAAGGCCTCGCTGGGGGCCACGCTCAACGCGGTCACCCTGGCAGCCAATGGCAGCGGCCCCACGCCCATCTCTGGCTCTCTGGCTGCCTCTCTGGCAGCCGTTACGGTCGCAGGGGTAGGGCAGCTCGCCCTCAAGGCGAACCTCGCCACCACGCTCGACCCGGTCACGGTAGCGGGGACCGGGCAGCTCGCCCTCAAGGGCAGCCTCGCCACGACGCTGGACGCGGTCACCGCGGCAGGCACGGGCAAGGTCGCCATACAGGGCAGCCTTGCCGCCACGCTCGGCACCATCACCCTCTCCGGCGCCGGCAACGGCCCCGGGGCGATTGGCGGGACCCTCTCCGCCACCCTGGGCGCGGTTACCGCCTCGTCCACCGGGCAGCTCGCGATTAAGGCGAGCCTCGGCACTACGCTGGACCCGGTCACCGTCGCAGGGACTGGGCAGGTCGCCCTCAAGGGCAGCCTCGCCAGCACGCTCGACCCGGTAACGGTCGCGGGGACCGGCAAGGTCGCCATACAGGGCAGCCTCGCTGCCACGCTCGGCACGGTCACCCTTGCCGGCACCGGCACCGGCCCCACCCCTATCGGGGGGACGCTGGCAGCCACCCTGGGCGCGGTCACCGTCTCAGCGACTGGGCAGCTTGCCCTCAAGGCGAGCCTCGCCACCACGCTGGACGCGGTCACCTTCACGGCGACCGGGCAGCTTGCCCTCAAGGGCAGCCTCGCGGCGACGCTGGGCTCGGTCACCTCCGCAGGGACTGGGCAGCTCGCCCTCAAGGCGAGCCTCGCCACTACGCTCGACCCGGTGACCTCCGCCGGCACCGGGCAGGTCGCCATCAAGGCGAACCTCGCGGCGACGCTGGGCTCGGTCACGCTCGCAGGGGCGGCTAATGGGCTCTCTGGGCTCATCGGCAACCTGTCGGCGACCCTCGGCACGATTACGGTCGCAGGGACTGGGCAGCTCGCCCCTCGGGGCAGCCTCGATGCCACCCTGGGCACGATTACCGCCGCCGGCACGGGGCAGCTCGCCCTCAAGGGCAACCTCGGCAGCACGCTCGACCCGGTGACCTCCGCAGGCACCGGGCAGCTTGCGGTAAAGGGCTCGCTGGCCTCGACTCTCGACCCGGTGACCTTCGCAGGGACTGGGCAGCTTGCCCTCAAGGGCTCGCTGGCAGCCACTCTGGGCACGGTTACCCTCGCGGGAACCGGGCAGGTCGCCCTCAAGGCGAACCTCGCCACCACGCTCGACCCAGTCACCTCCACGGCGACCGGGCAGCTCGCCCTAAAGGCCTCGCTGGCGACCACGCTCGGGGCGATCACCGCCGCCGGGCTTGGCTCAGGCTCCACGACCGGCTTCGGCGCCCTGAATGCTACCCTGGGCACGGTTACCGTCGCGGGGACCGGGCAGTTCGCCCTCACGGGCAGCCTCGCGGCGACGCTGGGCTCGGTTACCTCTTCGGCGACCGGGCAGCTCGCCCTAAAGGCCTCGCTGGCGTCGACTCTCGACCCGGTGACCGCCGCAGGGACTGGGCAGCTCGCCCTCAAGGCAAGCCTCGCGGCGACGCTGGGCTCGGTTACCGCTTCGGCGACCGGGCAGCTCGCGGTAAAGGCCTCGCTGGCGGCCACGCTCGATCCGGTGACCTTCGCAGGGACTGGGCAGCTCGCGGTAAAGGCCACCCTGGCATCCACTCTGGACGCGGTCACCGCTTCCGGGACTGGGCGCCTCTTCCTGAAGGGCAACCTCGGGACAACGCTGGATGCCATCACGGTCGCAGGCTCGTCCTCGGCTGTGGTGCCGATGCCTCGCCATGTGGTCGAGGTGCAGACCGTCCCCGGACTGCGCTGGAACGGTCCCGCGCTGGCTCTGGACTTCATCGGTGGGCAGTTCCTCGTATGGGAAGAGCCCGCCACCTCGGGCGCCACCGGGCGCACGGAATCCGTCCGCACGGCACGGACCTCGAGCGTACGAGGCACCCGGGCGGCGACTACGAGCGGCGGGCGTAATGCCCGCATCTCGGCTTAGGAGAGACACCTGTGATCGTGCTGGACCCCTCAGACCAAGCGAACGTGACGGTCACCTGGGACAACCTCGGCAGCGCCACCATCTCATCGGTGTCCTATACGGCCCCGGTGGGGCTCACGGTGACCGCACAGGGCAACACCCCCACGACCTCCACCTTCCGGGTATCCGGCCTCGCGCATGGCCTCACCTACCAGGTAGAGGCTCAGGCGACCCTCTCCTCGGGTGAGGTGCTTAACCGCAACATCCCTATCCGGGGCTTTAACGGTTAAGGATGCCTACCTCTCCACCACGCCCATGCAGGGAGCCCGGATGCAGGGCTCTAGTGCAGGGCAGTAAGGGCTACTGCACTATCCACCTACGGGCAGTGCAGCAGCGCACGGATGAGAGCAGGGGCTCTAGTGCAGCGCGTGGATACGGTCATGCATGGCGCACTAGGGTGCGCCCTGCTGTCCTCATGCATGAGCCACTGTGCCGCTTCTGCATGGAACGCGGTCGCACTACACAGGCCACTGAGGTGGACCATGTGGACGGCAACAGCAGGAACAACGACCCGGCCAACCTGCGCGCCCTGTGCAAGCCATGCCACTCGAGCCGCACGGCACGGGAGCAGGCATGGGGCAGGGGCAGGCAGGCGCCTCGGCCTTCGGGCGCGGCGTGACCCGGGGGCGGGGGTAAAAGTCCGGGGCAATTGCACCGTGACCGACGCCCCAATTTTTTAATCACATCC
>JBEGRN010000016.1:0-14505 GCA_041180425.1 Verrucomicrobiota bacterium | reverse complement strand
CGCCGGGGGTCGCCCAGCGGAAGTTGCTCACATCAGCTGGGACGCCAGCTCGGACAGGGCGCTGCGGACGCCATGGAGCAGACGGACGTTAGCCGTGATGGCGTGGCCCTTCATGCGCTCGTGCGTATGGATGAGGCCGTTGGACTTGCCGTCCAGGTAAGGGGTGTCGACCTGGTCGAGGTCGCCGATCAGCACCAGCTTGGAGCCTTCGCCGATGCGGGTGATGACCGTCTTGGCCTCGTGCGGAGTCATGTTCTGCGCTTCGTCCACGATCATGAACGCATGGCCGATGGAGCGTCCGCGGATGAACGTCATGGCCTCGATCTCGATGAGGCCGGAGTCGATGAGCCACTGGTAGGGCTTGCGGGGCTGGCCGACCTGCTGGAACTGCGAACCGAAGATGGGCTGTGCCGACTTCATGGCTTGGGCCTTCTTCTGCTTGCGCTGCGAATCGGTCGCGAGGAGGCCCTTGCCGGACGGAGCGACCTGCGGGGCCGCCGGGGCGCCATTGCGTGAGAAAAGGACCTCGAGGTTGTCGAAGTAAGGCTGGATGTAAGGCGAGAGCTTCTCCTCCTTCGTCCCGGGCAGCGCGCCGATGTCCTTGCCGATCTGCACGACCGGGCGGGAGACGTAGAGCTTCTTGTAAGGGGAGAAATCGCTGAGGACCTGGGAAAGCGCGGCAGCGATCGAAAGGAAGGTCTTGCCGGTGCCGGCGCGGCCGAAGCACGTCACCAGCTTGATGTCCGGGTTGAGCAAGGCGTCCAGGAAGATCCACTGCTCGAAGTTCTTGGGGATGACGCGCATGCCGCGGGGCATCTGCAGGCCCTTGCGCGCACCGCTATCGGTCGACAGGAACTCGCGGTAAAGGCCGAGCGGGACAAAGACGTTTTCGCCGACATGGCGGGCGGGCTCGCTCCAGTCGCTGGAGGTCAGCAGCACGTACTCGTTCACGGCCGGGACGGCTTCGCCCTTCAGCTTGACCTCGACCTGGGCCAGTTCCTTGAAGTCGCGCATCGCGGCGGCGCTGACGTTGACCGTCTTGTAATCGCCGACGTCGCTGGTCTCGATGCGGTCATTGCGGTAATCCTGCACCTCGAGTCCGAGCGCCTGCGCCTTGAGGGCCATGCAGGCGTCCTTGGTGACGAGGATCACCGGGCCCTTGGTGGTGTCGCGGAGGTAGAGGGCCGAGGCGATGATGCGGTGGTCGGGCGCGTCGACCTGCATGAAGACGGCGCGGAGGCGTTCGGAGCGCTCCCCGTTGAAGTGCTCGCGGATGAGGGAGTCGTTGACGACGACCCGGAGTTCGCCGCCGTCGCGCAGCTTGGCGTGCAAGGCGCCGGGCTTCGCGGGGTCGCCTTCGGCGATCTCCTTGAGCGCGCGGTTCTCGAAGAGCGCGCGGATCGACCGGTTCACCCGGCGTGCGCTGGCGCCGAGTTGCCCGGGTTGAGTCTTGAGTCGATCCAACTCCGACAGCACTTCCACCGGCACGGCCACGGTGTGTTCGTCGAACTTGAAGAGGGACTCAGGGTCATGAATCAAAACGTTCGTATCCAACACGTAGGTTTTCTTCACGAAGGTGATAGTCCGCTTTTTGGGCATGGTCGCAATCCGTAAAAAGAATTATTTGGCTTCCGCCGCGATGGCCCGGAGGTACTCCCAGCTGTAGATGCCGGTGCGGTGGCCGTCGCTGAATTCGAAGGTGACGGCATAGTTGCCGATGCGTTGCATTCCCAAGACCGTCACCCCGGGGAACTGACGTGGCCCATCCCCTCCCCAGCGTTGGCCGAGGATGTCGACTTCGCCCATGTTCTCCGCGCTGGGAGATCGTTCGCGGAGGAATTCTCCGGTCAGGAAGTGCTCTTGCCCGTCCGCCCAGGTCACCGCCACAAAGTCACCGACCAGCTGGATGTCCCGGGGGGAAGCCATAAATAACCAGTGACGACATTCCTTCTGGCCCGCAAGTCGGGACGTCATTTCGGTGCACCCTTGACTCATGCCCTAGGGTGGTCGAAAGTGACCGCACTATGGCAGGCGTAGGCAAACTCCTCAAACAAGCCCAGAAGATGCAACGTGGCATCGCTGAGGTCCAACAGCGTCTGGGCGAACAACGCCTAGAGGTCTCCCATGGCGGCGGCGCCATCAAGGTGACCGTGAACGGCCATGGCCTCGTGGTCGGCTTGGCGATCGACGCGGAATTCCTCAAGGAAGAGAAAACCGTCGTGGAGACCGCCCTCGTGGCGGCGCTTCAGGAGGCCTCGACCAAGGCCAAGGAAATCTACGACGCGGAGATGTCGAAGGCGACCGCCGGGTTCTCCTTGCCTGGGCTCTGAACGCGCCCGTGACGCCGTCCTTCGAGAAAGTCCGCCAGCTGCTGCGCCAACTCCCCGGCCTTGGCCATCGCTCCGCGGAACGGATAGCGTTGCACCTTCTGGTCGAAAAGCCGGCTAAACTCGCCCCCCTGCTGACCTCCCTGGAGGCCGCCGCCCAATGCGTCCGCCGCTGCGACCGCTGTGGCAGCCTCGCCGAGGCCCCGCTCTGCGAGGTCTGTAGCGACCCGAAGCGCGACCCGGCTTCGCTTTGCATCGTTGAGCAGGTGCCTGACCTCATGGCGCTGGAGCGTTCCTTGGCGCATCGCGGGACGTACCACGTGCTGCATGGACGTCTTTCGCCCATCAACGGTGTCGGACCGGAAGACCTTAATCTGACCACGCTGGAGCAGCGGCTTCGCGCCGAGCCCATCACCGAAGTCGTCCTGGCCTTGGGCAACGACATCGAAGGCGAGGCGACCTGTCATTATGTCCGGGAATGCATCCATGGCGTCCGTGATACGATCAAGGTCTCCCGCATCGGTTTCGGGCTGCCCAGCGGCAGCGGCTTGACGTTCGCCGACCCTGCCACCCTGCGCAGCGCCTTGGAGGGTCGTCGCGATGTCGGCGCCTGAAGCCGGGCGTTTCGGCTACCCGCCGGCGGCCGAACAGTTCTGGGTGCGCCAAGCCGAGGCCGCCACCGAGCTCACGGGCGAGGCCGCCTTGGAGCGGCTGATGCCTTACGTGGGTCGCTTGTCGGACCTCTTCACCACGGAGCGACCGGATAAGGCTTTCCCTGATTACTTCGCCGAGGCGGGTCTGCTCGCGGGCTATGGAGTGTTTTTCCTGCCGCAAAGCTTCACCCGTACTTCCTTTGCCTTGTCCTATGCCTTGGATTTCCGCGGTTGGCGGCCACCCCAGGACCGGGCGCGCATCCTCGACCTCGGCTCCGGGCCTGGTTCTTGCGGCGTCTCCGTCGCCCATCGCCTCCTCGCGGAAGGTGCGCGGCGCGTCAGCCTCCATGCATTGGATAAGTCGCCCTCCGCCTTGGTCGCCTTGGAGGCATTCGCGGAGGCCACCCTCGGCACGAACGTGGACATCTCCACCCGCGTCGGGGACGCCAGCCGACCTGCGGCTTGGCCCGAAGAGACGTTTGACGTGATCGTCGCGGGCTTCGTCTTGAATGAACTGAAAGAACTCGATGCGGACGGGATGCTGCGTTGGGTGGGGGAGCTGAAGCGACGCCTGCACCCGGACGGGCTGTTGATCATCTTGGAGCCGGCCCTCCGCATCACCGCGGAACGCCTGCAGCGCCTCAGCGATCGCGTAGCCGCGGAAGGGTTGCTCACTCGCCTGGGACCTGACCTCGATGCCCTCCCCTGCCCGCAACTCGCGCAAGGGTTGCACTGGACGCACGAGGCGCGCCATTGGAACGCCCCGGCTTCCACCGAGTTCGTGAACCGAAAGCTGCACCGCGACCTGCGCGAGGTGCGTTTCTCCTTCGCCCTCTTTTCGAATCAAGCCACTCCGCCGGTCGACCCAGCGGCGGTCCGCGTGGTTTCCGACGTCCAGATCATCAAGGGCATGCTTCGCTTCATCGGCATCCACCGAGGCACCTTGCAGACGGTGGAGGTACCGACCCGCGGACTCTCGAAGCACGAAGTCAAGCAACTGGCCGAGACCTTCGAGCGCGGGGACATCATCGCGCACGCCCAAGCCCCCGCCCCCCGCGTGCGCTTGAGCGGAGTGCCGGAACTGCGCGTCGTCTATACCGCCCGGGCTTAGGCGAGCCCGAGGTGCTTGAGCGCCTCAGGGGTCGGACCGGCGAAGGTCGGTGTGGGGCGATTACCCACATAGCCCAACTCCTGCATGCCCTGCGGCGTGGTGAAGTAGCCTCCGGCAGTCAGATGCCGGAAGCGGTCGAAGAACTTCACCTGCGGACGGTAGGCCTTCTCGACCGTCGTCGCACCGCAGATCGCATCTGCGATGCCGGCCTGTTGCGCAGCCGTGAGCTCGGCGAACAAAGTCTTGTGGCGTTGCTGGGCTTCGGCGTCGATGAAATCCAAGCCAGCCAAGATGATGGGCCGGTCCTTGGCGGTCTGGTCGTAGGGCGAGCTGATCCATTCATCGATGAACTCGTGAACGGCCAGTTGGGAGGGCTTCAGGCCGCCTTGGTCGGGCGGGATAATGAGGTCGGCCAAGGCGGCCGCGGCGCGGCGCTGCGCCGGCGTCATCACCAACGGCCAGAGTTCACCGGGCTTATATTCCTTGTTGAGGATGGGGTCGGGACCGATGGGTTTGCCCGACTTGGTGGGGACCTGCGCGGCGGCGAGGTCGAGGCGCCCGGCCAAGGCCATGCCGGCCGCGGCGGCGGCCAGCCATTTCAGCGCCAAGCGGCGCGGCATCAGGCGGGCGGAAGAGTCTTGGGAAGTCATGTGAATCTGGATTAGAGGTTACCTTGGCGCATCTCTTCGATGAGATGGTCGCAGGCGCGCCACGCGAGCGCCATGATCGTGAGCGTGGGGTTCTTGTCGGCGTTGCTGCAGAACGGCGCGCCGTCGTTGATGAGGAGGTTGGGCACGTCCCAGCACTGGTTCCATTGGTTGGTGACCGACTTCCGGCGGTCCGCGCCCATGATGGCGCCGCCGACTTCATGGATGATGAAGCCGCCCGGCTTGATGGCCTTGGCGCCGTCCGTCGCGGGCTTGCCGCCGACCTTGCCCCCGATGGCCTCGATCATCTGCGCGAACGTCTGGTGCATGTGGAGCGCCTGTTTGATCTCGTGCTCGGAGAACTTCCAGTGGAAGCGCAGGACGGGGATGCCCCACTTGTCCTTCACCGCAGGGTCCAGGTCGCAGAAGGAGTCTTTGTTGGGGATCATCTCCCCGCGGCCGGAGAAACCGATGAAGCTGCCGTAGCTCTTCCGGAGGTCATCCTTGAAGGCTTGGCCGTAGCCGGGCTTGGCTGGACCGGCCACGCCAACGTTGGGCATGCGGCGTCCGGTGGAGAACTCGATGTGGTAGCCGCGGGCGAAATCCAGCTTGCCGGCCTTCTGCTCCTTGTAGAGCCACCACGGCACGTAGACGTGGTCACCTGCTCCGTCTTCGTTATGTACGGGAAGGTTCTCGAAGGCCGGGACTTGGCCGCCGAGGTTGGCGCCCACCGTATCCATGATGTTCTTGCCGACTTCGCCGGAGGAATTGGCGAGGCCGTTGGGAAAGCGGTTGGACTTGGAGTTGAGGAGGATGCGGGCGGATTCGGCGGAGCTGGCGGCCAAGATCACGACCCTGGCTTTGGCGGTGATCTCTCGGCCGCTGACCTTGTCGATGAAGGAAACGCCGTTGGCCTTGCCTTGCGCATCCAAGGTGACTTCGCGGGCCATCGCGTTCGGCAGGATGTCCAGGTTGCCCGTGGCCATGGCCGGCGGCAGGTGGACGGTGGTGGACTGGTAGTTGGCCTTGATGGAGCAACCCCGGCCGCAATCCGTGGCCCAGAAGCAGGCCGCACGTTGGCGCATCGCCTCAGCCAAGATGCCTTGGGCACGGGGATTACCGGGGTGCAGCTTGGCCGGGATGTTGTCCGCATCCTGCTTCGTGCTGAGCACCGCCCGGTGGATCGGAATCACCGGGATACCCAGTTTGGCGACGTGCTTCTTCACGTAGAGCTCGCCGGCGCGGGCCTTGGGAGGCGGCAAGAGGCAGCCTTCCGGCGAATCCGGGGTGTTTTCTAAGCCCTCGTTGGAGCCATAGACCCCGACGAGCATCTCGACCTTGTCGTAATAGGGCGCCACGTCGGCATACGTCATCGGCCAATCGACGCCCAAGCCATCACGCGAGTAGGGCTTGAAGTCATACGGCCCATTGCGCAGCGAGATGCGACCCCAGTGGTTGGTGCGGCCACCCAGCATGCGGGCCCGCCACCACCAGAACTTTTGCTCGGCCGCATCGGAAGCGTTGGTGTAGGGCTCATCCGGCACCTGCCAGCCGCCGTCGACGGTGGCGTCGAAGAAACCGAAGGGTTTGTCTTCAAGCGAAATCCCGCGGAGCGGCGCCGCGCTGGGCGTCTGGAACATGGCGGTTTCCGTCAGCGGGTCGTAGTTGCGCCCGGCTTCGAGCAGGAGGACCTTCACGCCGTTCATCGTCAAGGTGTAGGCCGACTGGCCTCCGCCGGCTCCCGAACCGACGATGATGACGTCATAGGAGGGCTTCAGTTCCTTTTCGGAGATGAGGGGCATGGCCTATAGACATAGCCCCGTCCCAAAGGTTGCCAAGGGCGTGTTGCGAAGATGTCACAATCGAAGGGGGTTAAAACCTCCGATTTCATGGGACTTTAGGGTCGGACGCGCAGGCGGGCCAGCGGGTCCTTGCTGACAAGCCCGTAGCCGCAGGCTAAACCATGGGCTGTCATGTTTAACCGGGAACTCAGTTGGCTCACCTTTGATCGGCGGGTCTTGGAACTCGCCGAGGACCCTTCCGTGCCCTTGCTCGAACGCGTCCGCTTCCTGTCGATCGTCAGTTCCAACCTCGATGAGTTCTTCGAGATCCGGGTCGCCGGCCTGATGCAGCAGGAAGAGTCCGCCACGCACCCCGCGACCCGTGAGTTCCTCCAGGAGGTCCTGCGCCAAGCCCATACGCTGGTGGATGCACAGCAGGCCTGCTGGCGGGATCAGCTGCTACCGGCCTTGGCGCTGGAAGGCATCGTTGTGAAGACCAAGGAACAGTTGGATGAGGCCGACCGCGCGGAGCTTTCCCCGCGTTTCGACCGCGACATCCTGCCTGCCCTCACCCCGTTGGCCATCGACCCCTCGCACCCGTTCCCGGTCCTGACCAACAAAGGCCTCTACTTGTTGGCGCAGCTCCGCGATCCCGAGACCGGCGAGGTGCGCCGGGCCGTCGTGCCCATTCCGCGCGTGCTCCCGCGCATCCTCACCTTGGGGGCTGGCTCCAAGCGTGCGTTCACGTTGCTCAGCTTGGTCATCGAAGTGTTCGTCGACCGGCTTTTCCCAGGCCTAGACGTGCTGGGTTCCTGGGCCTTCCGCATCACGCGCAACAGCGACCTCTACGTCGACGAGGAAGAAGCCGGCAACCTGCTTGAAGCCATCGAGGACGAGATCCGCAACCTCCGCAAGGGCGCACCGGTGCGCCTGGAGGTCGAAGCCCTCGCCCCGGAGGAAGAAGTCAGTTGGTTGCTCAAGGCGATCGGCCTTAGCGCCGACAACGCCTTCCGCTCGCCCGGGCCCGTCAATATGGTGCGCCTCAGCAGCCTGATCGACCAAGTCGGTCGCCCTGACCTCCTCTACCCGACCTTCGTGCCCGCCTTGGCGGCGGATTTCACCGACCCGCAGAAACTGTATAGCCGCATCGCCAAGCAGGACCTCCTGCTCCACCACCCTTACGAATCCTTCAACCCGGTCGTCGACTTCATCCGCCAAGCGGCGCGCGACGAGTCGGTGGTCGCGATCAAGCTCACGCTCTACCGGACCAGCGGGGATTCGCCGGTCGTCGAGGCTCTCAAGGAGGCTGCCCGTAACGGCAAGCAGGTCACCGCGTTGGTGGAGCTACGCGCCCGCTTCGACGAATTGAATAACATCGAGTGGGCACGACAGCTCGAGGAGGCCGGCGCGCACGTCGTCTATGGCCTCGCCGGGCTCAAGACCCACTGCAAAGCCTGCCTCGTGGTGCGGCAGGAGAAAGGCGGCCTACGCCGCTACGCGCATCTCGGGACGGGCAACTACAACCCCAAGACCGCCCGGCTCTACACCGACTTCTCGCTCTTTACGGCTGACGAGGAAGTCACCGCGGACGTCGGCCTGCTCTTCAACGTCCTCACCGGCAACCTCGCCAAGCCGAAGTTCAAGCACCTCTTGGTCGCACCCTTCGACCTCCACCGCGGCATCATCGACCTCATCCACGCCGAGGCATCCGCCGCGCAGCACGGCCGTAAGGCGACGATCTTCGCCAAGGTCAACAGCCTCGTCGACCCCGAAGTCATCAAGGCGCTCTACAAGGCCTCGCAGGCAGGCGTAAAGGTAGACCTCGTCGTGCGCGGCATCTGTTGCCTGATTCCCGGCGTGCCGGGCAAGAGCGAGAACATCCGCGTCCGCAGCGTCTTGGGCCGCTTCCTGGAGCACAGCCGCCTCTTCCGCTTTGAAAATGCGGGCGGCGAACCAGTGATTCTGATGGGCAGCGCGGATTGGATGCCCCGCAACTTCCTGCGCCGGGTGGAGTGCATCTTCCCGATTCGCAGCAAGCACCTCCGCAAGCGTGTGGAGCAGGAGATCCTCGGCACGTATGCGGAGCGCCTAGGCGACGCCAAGTTCCTCCAGCCGGATGGCACCTATCGCCCTGCCCTCGAGGTGGGACGCCGTGGACCGCAGGCCCAGGAGGCCTTCTTGGCCTTGGCCCATCACCTCCAGCCGGAGCCGGTCAGCGAAGCGCCGAAGGCCCGAGGCAGATCCGCTCGACGGCCGCGTTGAAGCCCTCCCGGTCGCCGAGGATCTCGACCTCGAGGCGAATGAAGACCAACGGAATCGGCGGACGGAAGCGGCCTTGGATGCGGACTGCATCCTTCTCGGTCGTCACGATGAGCTCGGCCTTGGCGCGCATGGCGCGATCCAGCACCTCGTCGAGGTCCTCGTCGTTGAAGGCGTGGTGATCGAGGAAGCGCCGGTTGGCCACGATGACCGCCCCTTGGCCCCGGAGCGTTTCTTCGAAGCGCTCAGGCGTCGCGATGCCGGAAAAGGACGCGACACGCTTCCCTTGGAGAGATTCCAAGGGCCAGGCGGCGCCGGACTCGAGCTCGACGAGTTCCCTCGCGGTATGGGCGCAGGCAATGATTTCGGCGCGTTGATTGTGCTGGCGGATGAGGCTGACCAAGGACTCCGCGGGCGGTCCTGACGCCTTCGTGATGAAGATGTACGACGCCCGGCTCAGGTTGGCCACAGGCTCGCGCAGGATCCCGCGCGGCAGCATGGCGCCGTTGCCGAAGGGATCATGGCTATCGACGAGCAGCAGGTTGATCTGTCCCCGCAGCGGCAGATACTGCAACCCATCGTCGAGCAAGATGGTGTCCACCCCGAAGCGACGGAGCGCGAAACGGCCCCCTTCGACGCGGTCGCGGTCGACGATGACGACCACCCCGGTGTCGACGAGGTTGGTCGCCATCATATAAGGCTCGTCGCCGGCCTCATCTGGCCCGACGAGCACCTTTTTGCCGTCGGAAACGACCAAAGGATCGGGTCGGCTGCCTTGCGTCAGCCAGCGCCAAAAACGCTTGGGCATGGAGTCGGAAGCCCCTTTGTACCCTCGCGACAGGATGGCCACTTTCCGGCCCCGCTGGGACAGGACACGGGCCATTTTCATCACAATCGGGGTCTTGCCGGTCCCCCCGACCGTTAAATTTCCCACCACCACGACCTTACAGCCGAGGGGCGTATCCCGAAAAAGGCGGTGCCGATACAGCCAAAGGCGCAGCCGGACCAAAAGACCGAAAATCCACGAAAGCACTCGCAAAAAGCCCCCCAGCAGCAGCGCACCGGCGCCCTTGCGGCGCTCATAAACGACGTCCACGGCGAAGCTCGCCACGGCTTCGCCGATGGATGAGAATACGCCTCGATGTTTGGCCGCCATGGAGCGTCACGATGCAAACTTGTTTGACGCAGGCAAGCATCCCGAGTGAGAAGGTGGGCTTAGCGCCATGCTTTACCACCTGTTGCGCACCAAGCTGCTCCGCGCCGAAGTCACCGGTGCCCGACTCGATTACGAGGGTTCCCTCGCCATCGACATCGAGCTCATGAACCTGGTGGGGATGCTCCCTTACGAGAAGATCCTGGTCGGCAACCTGGCCAATGGGGAGCGCTTTGAGACCTACGCCATCCCGGCCCCGGCCGGCACCCGCGAGATCTGCCTGAACGGCGCCACCGCCCACCTCGGCAAGGCCGGCGACCTGCTGGTCATCATGACCTTCGCCGAACTCTCCCCCGAAGAGGCCAAGACCTGGAAGCCCAAGACGGCCACCCTGGCCGAACGCAACCGCCGCGTCGTCCGCCTCGAGAACCCTGAAGTCCCCGTCGACCTTCTCACCACTTTCCAACGATGAGCTACCGTCTCTATATCCCTGGCCCCCTGACCGTCTCCGACAACATCGTCCAAGCGATGGCGAAGCCGATGATCGGCCACCGTTCCAAGGACTTCGTCGCCCTCTACGAGGACATGCAGCCCCGCCTGCAGAAGATGTTTGTCACCCAAGACCCCGTCTACCTGAGCACCAGCTCCGCCTGGGGCGTCATGGAAGGCGCGCTGCGCAACGTCTGCCGCAAGGGCGTCCTCAACTGCATGAACGGAGCGTTCTCCGACAAGTGGAACGACGTCGCCAAGCGTTGCGGCAAGTACGCCGAGGCCCTGCAGTTCGACTGGGGCAAGCCCGTCGATCCGGAAGCCGTCCGCAAGGCCTTGGCCACCGGCAAGTTCGATTGCATCACCTTCATCCACTCCGAGACCTCCACGGGCACCCTCTCGCCGATCGCCGACATCATGGCCGTCGTCCGCGAGTTCCCGGACGTCATCTCGATCGCCGACACGGTCAGCTCGTTCTCGACCCTGCCGATCGCCAAGGACCAGCTCGGCGTCGACATCCTCCTGACCGGCTCGCAGAAGGCCCTCGCCCTGCCCCCGGGCCTTGCGATCTTCGCCGTCAGCGAACGCGCCCGTGAACGCGCCAAGCAGATCGCCGACCGCGGCTATTACTTCGACCTGATCGAGTTCCACGACAACCACGTGAAGGGCATGACGCCTTCCACGCCGTGCATCTCGCTCTTCTACGGCCTCCAGGCCCGCCTGCACCAGGTGGACGCCGAGGGCTTGGAAAACCGCTTCGAACGCCACCGTCGCCTCAACGAGCGCGTCCGCGCGTGGGGCTACGGCAAGGGTTTCTCGCTCCTCCCCGAGGAGAAGTTCGCCACCCGTGGCCTGAACTGCTTCAAGAACGACCGCAACGCCGACCTCGAGCGCCTGAACAAGACCCTCAAGTCCCGCCACAAGCTCGTCATCGACGGCGGCTACGGCAAGCTGAAGGGCAAGACGTTCCGCATCTCGAACATGGGCGACGAATCGGACGCTACGATTACCACCCTCTTGGCTGCGCTCGACGACGCCCTCGCCGAGCAAGGGATGTGACCGACGCTTGACACTCGGTTATCATCCTACGCATGCGCAAGAAGACCTCCAAGTCACTCGACACCGAATCCGCCGCCCCCGGCTCCAAGTCCCTCGTCATCGCGGAAAAGCCTTCCGTGGCGCAGGACCTGGCCAAGGCGCTGAAGGTGCCGAAGGTCGGCGAGGTCTTCGAGAACGAGCAGTGGGTGATTAGTTCGGCCATCGGCCACTTGGTCCGCCTCAAGGATCCGCAGGACATCGACCCCAAGTTCAAGCGCTGGTCGCTGAAGGACCTCCCCATCCTCCCCGAGAAGTTCGACGGGACGGTCTGCGACGACATCCTGAAGGTCATCGAAGGCGAACGCAACGACGGCAGCCGCTACAAGCTGCTCAAGAAGCTCCTGCTCCGCAAGGACGTCGGCTCCGTGGTGAATGCCTGCGACGCCGGCCGCGAGGGCGAGCTCATCCTGCACAACATCTACACGCTGACGGGACGCCAGTTGCCGCTGAAGCGCCTGTGGCTGACGAGCATGACGAATTCCGCGATCCTCGACAGCTTCGCCCATCTCCTGCCTGAATCCGCGAAGGAAGGCCTGCGCGATTCCGCCGTGGCCCGCTCCCAAGCCGACTGGCTGGTCGGCATGAACGCCACGCGCTTCTCGACCATCCGCATCGGCGGCGCCCTGCGCCGGGAGTCCTATTCGGCGGGCCGCGTCCAGACCCCGACGCTCATGCTCATCGTGGAGCGCGAACTCGAGATCCGTCGCTTCGTCCCGAAGACCTTCTGGAAGATCGAAGCCAACTTCGCCGTCGCGGCGGGACAGTATCGCGGCGTCGCCCAAGTCCCCGGCGTCACCGACCGCAAGGAAGCCGAACGCTTCTTCGAGGAGGCCGCGGGCCGCAAGGTCGCCGAGGAGACCCAGCAGATCGGCGTTGGCACCGTCAGCGACGAGCGGAAGCCGAAGAAGGAGAGCGCCCCGCGCCTGCTCGACCTGACCACCCTCCAGCGCGAAGGTAATCGTCGCTTCGGCTTCTCGGCTAAAACCACTTTGGCCGCCGCTCAGCGCCTCTACGAGCACCACAAGGCGCTCACCTATCCTCGTACCGACTCTCAGTACCTCCCTGAGGACCATGTCGCCACGGCCAAGGAAGTCCTGCAGTCCCTCGCCACCGGCCACTCTGTCGGCCAGCATGCCCGCGAAGCCCTAAGCAAGGGTTGGGTCGACGCAGCGGGCAAGCGCGTCTTCGACAACAAGAAGGTCAGCGACCACTTTGCGATCGTCCCGACCGGCACCATCCCGCACGGCATGAGTGACGTCGAAGCCCGCATCTACGACCTCGTGGTGCGTCGCTTTGTCGCCGTCTTCTTCCCGATGGCCGAGTTCGAGGAGACCGTCCGCACTACCCTGGTCGGCCCGCACAACTTCCGCACGACGGGCAAGGTCTTGGTCGTGTCCGGCTGGCGCGCCGTCTGGGGGCAAGAAGCCGATGCCGAAGAAGACAAGGACAAGGAAGGCTCCGCCAATCTGCCGGCCCTCGGCGCCGCCGACGGCAATCCGCCGCAGGCCAAACTGGTCGACCTGAACGTCAAGCAGGACGCCACCAAGCCGCCGGCCCGCTACAACGAAGCCTCCTTGCTGGGCGCGATGGAAAACGCGGGGAAGCTGGTGGACGACGAAGCCCTCGCCGAGGCGATGAAGGAACGCGGCCTCGGCACTCCCGCGACCCGCGCCGCGACGATCGAAGAACTCCTCAGCGACAACAAGAAATACATCGAGCGTCAGGGCAAGGAACTCGTCCCGTTGGCGAAGGCCTTCCAACTGCACCAGTTCATCCACAAGATGAAGCTGTCCTTCCTGTCCGAAGCCCGCCTGACCGGTGAGTGGGAGTACAAGCTCCGCCTCATCGAGCAAGGCAAGCTGCCGGTGAAGCAGTTCATTTCCGAGATCAAGGCCCAGGTGAAGGAGATGGTCGAGCTAGGCGGACAAGAGGAAGCCCCCACGCAGGTGGAACCAACCGTCCTCTCCCCTTCCGACGGCAAGCCGATGCTGACCAACGGCGAAAGCTTCTTCTCCCAGGACCGCTCCGAAGACGGCAAGAAGCCGATGGTGACGGTCTACATCGGCATCAATGGCCACACCGTGACTCCGGCGGAGCTCGCCGAACTCGTCGAGAAGCGCCGCATCGGCCCCTTCAATGACTTCAAGTCGATGAAGTCGGGCAAGAATTTCACCGGCTTCATCGACCTGGTCGACGAGGACTCCATCGTTTCCTGGAAGGATAAGCCGACCGAGAAGCCGCCCGCGCCCGCCGAAGGTGAGGCGCCCGCCAAGCCGAAGAAGACGAAAGCCAAGAAGGCCACCGGCCGACTCAAGGCCGTACTTTTCCTTCCGCCGCGCGAAGGTGTGGACGGGAACCCGGACGCCTTCGACGCCGATTGGCCGATTCTCGGCGATTGCCCGGTCTCAGGTCTACCGGTCCAGCATACCCCGACCAACGGCTACCGTGTCTGCCCGCAGAAGGCCCAAGCCGCCGGCGCCAAGAAGACCTTCAGCCTGAACGCCGAGATGCTCAAGGCCCCGATCTCCGCCGACGACGTCCGCGCCATCCTCACGCAAGGCAAGTCTCCGCTGAAGAAGTTCATCTCCAAGCGCACCAACCGCGGCTTCGAAGCCTTCCTGGTCGCCGACAAGGACAAGGGCTGGTGGTTCGCCTTCCCGCCCCGCAAGCCGAAGGGCCCGAAGAAAGGCGCGGCGTCTACGGACGTGCCGGACGACAACAAGCCGTTCTGATCACTTCTCCCAGGCCTGCTTCGGAATCCGCTGGAGGAGCGGCACTTTGAGTTCGTCCTCCATGAAGCGCAGGCGCTCTAGGTCATCCGGGGCTCCGTCTTCGTCCTTGTGCAGCTTGGCCAGCCACTGGGCGCGATACCACGTGTAGGCTTCTTGCTTTTGGCCCGCTTCCCACATCGTGCGGGCGCACATGAAGTAGGCGAACCAGGGGACGGACTTGGCCTGGGTCGCTCGACGGTAATACGAGGCGGCGAG